>JAKBAT010000112.1 GCA_021808815.1 Pseudomonadota bacterium | reverse complement strand
CCGTCACGAGCTTGTGCCCCAGCAGGTCCTTGGCCGCCTGGGCCACTTCCCCGTAGGTCCGGCACAGCCGTATCCCACCCGCCTTGCCCCGCCCCCCAGCATGCACCTGCGCCTTCACGGCCCAGTGCCAGCCTCCCAGTTCGGTGGCGGCATAAACGGCCTGGTCGGGCCCATAGGCTACGCTGCCGCGGGGAATGGCAACGCCAAAACCCGCCAGCAACTCCTTGGCTTGATATTCATGAATGTCCATGAATTCTCCCTCCTCCTGTTATCAATATCCCAATGATAACAGGAGGAGCGCAGGGGGTGACGTCTGGTCAGGTGACGAGATGCTGGGGTGTCCCGTTTTTCCAGGCCTCGATGTTGTCGATCAGCTGATCTGCCAGAAACTGCATGGCACCATCGGAAGCCCAGGCAATATGCGGGGTCAGAATGAAGTTGGAGCGACGGATGTCCAGAAGGGGGTGGCCGTTCTTGGGAGGTTCGGTGGTGAGCACATCAAACCCGGCACCCGCAATCAGTCCTTCGTCGAGTGCCTGGATCAGAGCCTGTTCGTCCACCAGACCACCCCGTGACGTGTTGATCAGCAGGGCCGAGCGCTTCATCTGCCGGAATTCATTGATGCCGATGATGTTACGGGTTTCCGGCGTTAGCGGGCAGTGCAACGAAATGACATCGGATTCTGCCAGGACCTGCTGGAGGGGGGTAAACGTGACGCCCTCCATTTTTGGGGGGGCATGGTCTGCGTACAGCACGCGCATGCCAAAACCGTTTTCTGCAATGCGCGCGGTGCCACGGCCCAGTGCCCCTTCACCGATGATGCCCAGGGTGGCGCCATGAAGGTCGCCGATGTCATGTGTGAAGAAACAGAACTGGTCGGATTTCTGCCACACGCCGGCTTCCACATCCTCGCGGTAGGCCAGGAGATTCCGGCGGAGCGACAGGATCAGGGCAAACGCATGTTCCGGTACAGTATGCACGGCGTAATTGCGGATATTGGCCACTGCAATGCCATGGGCCTTGCAGTAGGGAATATCGATGACGTCATAGCCTGTCGCCGCCACCGCAATCATTTTGAGCTGGGGGAGCTGCTTCAGGACGGCTTCGCGCAGCGGCACCTTGTTGGTGATGGCAACGGTGGTACCCTGCAGCCGTGCGACGATTTCCTCGGGCGCGGTTTTTTCGTGTTCCACGTACTCGTCTGCGAACGCAGGCTTGCGGACCCGCGCCTTGAGTGAGGCGCGGTCAAGGAAAACAACTTTCACGGTCATGCTGCCGCCCTGGCCAGTGCTTGGGAATGATTGCGCCAGTATGCTGAGGCTGCAGCCACGCCGCTGCCGGGTTCCACGGCGATGCCGGTGTCCAGCATGGCCATTTCAGCGCCTGCAATGGCGCCCATCAGCATCAGTTCGTTGAGGTCGCCCAGGTGGCCAATGCGGAACACCTTGCCGGCGACCTTGGACAGACCTGCTCCCAGGGACAGGTTATAGCGCTTGTAGGCCCGTTCGATCACCTGTGCGGCATTGTAGCCTTCCGGCACCAGGATGGCCGAGACCGTATCCGAATACCATTGGGGAGCCTTGGCGCACAGCTTCAGTTTCCAGCCGTCCTGCACGGCCGCACGTACGCCGTTGGCGAGATAGGCGTGGCGCGCGAAAATGTTTTCCAGCCCTTCCTCCTCGATGACCACCAGGGCTTCCTTCAGGCCATACATCATGGGGATGGAAGGCGTATAGGGGAAATATCCCACTGCATTGTTTTTGATCATGTCGAGGTAATCAAAATAGCAACGGGGGTGGGTGGCACTCTGGCGTGCTGCGAGGGCCTTTTCGCTGACGCAGGTCACGCCCATGCCGGCTGGCAACATCAGGCCCTTCTGGGAGCCTGAAACACAGACGTCTACTTTCCATTCGTCCATGCGGAAATCGATGCTTGCCAGGGCGCTGACGGAGTCCACGAACAACAGGGCAGGGTGCTGGACACTGTCCATGGCTTTGCGAATGGCGGGTATGTCGCTGGAAACCCCGGTGGCGGTTTCATTCTGGCATACCAGCACGGCCTTGATCTTGTGCTGCTTGTCTGCTTCCAGGGCTGCGAGGTAACGATCCGCCGGGGCGCCTTCACCCCATTCCACTTCGATGATTTCCACATCGAAACCCAGACGCTGGCACATGTCGACCCACAGGTGGCTGAATTGCCCGAAACGGGAGGCCAGTACCTTGTCGCCGGGGTTCAGGCAGTTGGTCAGCGCCGCTTCCCAGCAGCCCGTACCCGAGGACGGGAATACGATGGGTGTGCCGGTTTCAGTCTTGAAGACTTTCTTCAATCCCCGAATGACTTCCAGGGTCAATTCGGGGAACTTCGGGGAACGGTGGTCCTCCATCGGAACCATCATGGCCCGTTGTATGCGGGCGGGGACGTTGGTAGGTCCGGGAACAAACAGAAAATTCTGTCCAGCCATCATGCTTCTCCTCAAAACTTTTCAAGAGTTGTCAGTGATCGGCTTAGCCGTACACTGGAAATTTGCTGCACAACGCGCCGACATCACCCACGACGCGCTGGATGATGCCTTCATCACTGGGAGCTTCCAGCAAATCGGAGATCAGGTGCGCCACCTTTTGGGCTTCGGCAACACCGAAGCCCCGGGTCGTCATGGCGGGTGCGCCGATGCGGATACCCGAGGTCACGAATGGCTTTTCCGGATCGTTCGGAATCGCATTCTTGTTGACAGTGATGTGGGCGCGGCCGAGGGCGGCTTCCGCATCCTTGCCAGTGATTTTCTTGGCGCGCAGGTCCATCAGGAAGAGGTGGCTTTCGGTGCCGCCGGATACGATGCGCAGGCCACGTTCGATGAAGGTGGTGGCCATGGCCTTGGCGTTGGCCTTCACTTTTTTCTGGTAATCCCGGAACTCCGGCTTGAGGGCCTCATTGAAAGCCGTGGCCTTGGCAGCAATCACGTGCATCAGCGGTCCGCCCTGGATGCCGGGGAAGATCATGGAATTGAGGGGTTTTTCGAATTCAGAGGATGACAGGATGATGCCGCCGCGGGGGCCACGCAGGGTCTTGTGGGTCGTGGACGTGACGAAATGGGCAATGCCGATGGGGCTGGGGTATTCTCCCACCGCAATCAGCCCGGCGTAATGGGCCATGTCCACCATCAGGTAGGCCCCCACGCTGTCGGCGATGTCGCGGAACCGCTTCCAGTCGATGACCATTGAATAGGCAGAAGCACCTGCCACGATCATTTTGGGTTTATGTTCCTGTGCCAGGCGTTCCACTTCGGCATAGTCGATCTGTTCCGTTTCGGGGTGCAAACCATAGGAGACAGACTTGTAGAGCTTGCCGCTGAAATTGACTGTGGCGCCGTGGGTGAGGTGACCGCCATGCGCAAGGGACATGCCCAGCACGGTGTCGCCCGGCTGGAGCATGGACATGTAGACGGCTGCATTGGCTTGAGAGCCGGAATGGGGCTGAACGTTGGCGTATTCGGCGCCGAACAGCTTCTTGACGCGATCGATGGCCAGCTGTTCTGCCATGTCGACGAATTCGCAACCCCCGTAATAGCGCTTGCCCGGATACCCTTCCGCATACTTGTTGGTCAGGACCGAACCCTGGGCCTGAAGAACGGCCGGGCTGGTATAGTTTTCGGAAGCAATCAGCTCAATGTGATCTTCCTGGCGTCGATACTCCTTCTGGATGGCGCTCCATAATTCTGGATCGGTATCGGCAATGAGCTTTCTTGAATCAAACACAGTGAACCTCCTCGATGTTGCGCCGCAGCGCACCCTGGTTTTCAAGTCTTGGGACTAATCCCGCATTTAGCCACAATCCGGGAAATATTAAAATTAGTAAAGTGTTTTGATATCTATAAGTGATACCGTGCACAATGCCCTGATTCTATAACTACAATTTCACATTCAGTGATTTTCGGACAAACGGCGATGACGACCCATACGGACCTGGACCAGACCCTTTTGCGCAACATGTTTGATGCCGCGGTGGCGGCAGCGGACCCTGCCCGGTGTTTGCCAGGGCATTTGCCCCCGCCCCCCAAAGGCAGGACCCTGGTCATTGGGGCCGGCAAGGCCGGAGGAGCCATGGCCAAGGCCTTGGAGGACCATTGGCCGGGGCCGCTGGAAGGGCTGGTGGTCACCCGCTATGGGCACGGGGCCCCGACTTCCCGCATTGAAGTGGTGGAAGCCGCGCATCCGGTGCCCGATGAGGCAGGGCAACAAGCTGCCCAGCGCATGCTGCGCATGGTCCAGGGATTATCCCCCGAAGACCTGGTCATCTGCCTCATTTCCGGCGGTGGTTCAGCCCTGCTGTCAGCCCCGGCGCCGGGATTGACATTGTCGGACAAGCAGGCAATGAACAAGGCATTGCTCAAAAGCGGCGCCACCATCACGGAAATGAACTGCGTACGCAAGCATTTGTCGGCCATCAAGGGGGGGAGGCTTGCGGCGGCCTGTGCCCCGGCACAGGTACTGACATTGCTGATTTCCGATGTTCCCGGCGACGACGCGTCTGTCATTGCCTCTGGTCCGACGGTGGGAGATCCCACCACCTGTGCGGATGCCTTGGCCATTCTCGACAAATATGGTTTGCGCGAACCTGCCGCCGCTTACGCCTATATCCGTCGTGCGCATGATGAAACGCCCAAACCCGGCGATCCTCGCCTGGCCCATGCTCAAATGCACATGATTGCAACTCCCCAGGCAGCACTCGAAGCTGCGGCTGCCGTGGCCCGTGCCGCCGGCGTCACGCCATTGATCCTGGGGGATAGCCTGGAAGGGGAAGCGCGTGATGTGGCGCTGGTGCATGCGGGCATTGCCAAGCAGGTGGTGCGGCACGGCCAGCCGGTAAGCCCCCCCTGTGTATTGCTGTCTGGGGGGGAAACCACGGTGACCGTCCGCGGGCAGGGCCGTGGGGGGCGCAACGTGGAATTCCTGCTGGCGTTGGCCGTTGCACTGGAGGGACATCCCCGCATCCATGCGATTGCCTGCGATACGGACGGGGTGGATGGGACCGAAGACAATGCCGGCGCACTGCTCTCACCGGATACCCTCGCTCGGGCAGAGGCGCTGGGGCTGCGCCCCAAGGAATTTCTGGCGAACAATGACGGTTATACTTTCTTCTCAAAACTAGAAAGCTTGATCTATACCGGC
>JAKBAT010000011.1 GCA_021808815.1 Pseudomonadota bacterium | reverse complement strand
CCACGTTCCTTACCCAGTACGATCAGGTTCTTGAGGCGTGTGCGTTGCGCTTCGACGTCAGCCTGCCGCGCATCGGATCGGGAGTTTTCTGCAGCCATGGTTCTGTCGCACCCCTTCGCAAACTAAAGGATTTCTGTTGAAAAACTGGGCATTGTACCACAAACAGCTAAAATTTCTTCACTTAGCCGGTTTCCCCAAAGTCAGCTCCTGTAAACGTTGGGCTTCCTCCGGACTCAATGGCTGCACCCGGGCTTTGTCCAACAACGCCTTCCCGGCGCGTTTGTGCGCCATTGCGCTCAGCCGGCCCAAGCCTTCCCTGTAGATTTCCTGCAACTGTTCCGTTGGACTCGATTCGAGGGCAGGAAATTCCCGGCGCAAGGCTTGCTGCAGGTGGGATGCCTCGGGCAACCCCCGAAAATGCTCCAGGATACCCGCCAGGGTGCCGGGGGGTTCCTGGTGACGGATGAAGTCCGCCACGTGTTGCAAGGCCAGCTCGTCGGGCAGCACGGCGTCGTCACCCGGCACACCCTCGATCCGGGCCAGTTCGGGGTAGTGCAGCAGGCAGGCCAGCAAACGCGCTGACAGTGAACTGGGAGCTGCCCGTTCGGCCACGGACTGCGAGCGTTGTGACGAGCCCGCCACCGGCGCCCGTCCCATGAGATGTTCCAGGTCCGTGGGCGTCACCTGGGCCAATGTCGCCACACGATTCCTGAGCAGGAGCGACAGGGCAGGTGCGGTGATCTGGGAAAGACGTTGCTGCGCGGCCTGCAAGAAGCGGGCACGCCCTTCCGCACGGGTCATCTCCACGCCGCGCGTGAGCACTTCGAGCAGGAATTCGGAAGCCGGCGTGGCTTGGCGCAACTGTTGTGCGAAGGCTTCCGCTCCCTGTCCCCGCACATAGGTGTCCGGATCTTCCCCTTCCGGCAAGAACAGGAACGATACCTGCTTGCCGTCCGCCAGGTAGGGCAGGGCAACCTCCAGTGCACGCTGGGCGGCATTGCGCCCCGCCTGATCTCCGTCAAAGGCAAATACCACCGTATCCGCCATGCGCAGGAGTTTCTGTACGTGGATGGCCGAAGTGGCCGTACCCAGCGTGGCTACCGCATTTTCCACTCCCGCCTGGGCAAGGGCCACCACATCCATGTAACCCTCCACCACCACCACCCGCTGATGGTCCCGGATGGCCCGTCGTGCCTGGGCAAGCCCGTAGAGTTCGCGGCCTTTCTCGAATAGCGGGGTTTCAGGCGAGTTGAGATATTTGGGCTCTCCCACCCCGATGACACGTCCGCCAAAACCGATCACTTCGCCGCGACTGTCCAGGATGGGAAACATCACACGATCGCGAAAGCGGTCGTAACGTTTGCCCTCCTCGCCTGCAATGACGAGCCCGGCTTCCACCAGGGATGGCATCTCGTAGTCGGGAAAGGCCTTGGCCAGATTGCGCCACCCGGGCGGTGCATAGCCCAATCCGAAACGCGCGGCAATGGCGCCGGTCAATCCCCGTTGCTTGAGATACTGGATGGCCGCCGGTGATGCCTTGAGTTCGGCCCGGAAATAATCGGCTGCCCGGCGCAATATTTCGGCCAGGTCCAGGCGTGCCTCCTGCCGCACCGCACCGCTGGCTGCCTCCACCGGCACCTCCAGGCCCACCTGCTGCGCGAGTTCATGCACCGCCTCCACGAAACCCGCCCCGGTATATTCCATGATGAAGCCCAGGGCAGTGCCACTGGCTCCACACCCGAAACAGTAATAGAACTGCCTGGCCGGGTTTACGGAAAACGAAGGGGTCTTCTCGGAATGGAAAGGACATCGTGCCACATAATTGACACCTGCCTTCTTGAGAGGGACATAGCGTTCGATCGTATCGACGATGTCGACACGGCCTAGAAGAGTCTGAATGAAATCACGCGGAATCATTCAATGGCACCCTGCTGAAACCTGCCCGCTGCGCGGGCTTCCCCCGCCAAGCGCCTAGGGGGCACCCAAACGGGCCTTGACGAACTGGGACACCTGCCCCATGTCGGCGCGTCCCGCCAGCAACGGTTTGACCCGTGCCATCACGCGCGCCATGTCCTGCATGCCCTGGGCCCCGCTCTCCGCAATGGCCTGGGTCACCAGGGCGGCCACTTCCTCAGGGGAAAAGGGCTGGGGCATGTAGTGTTGCAGAACGGATACCTCGAATTGTTCCTGCTGCACCAGGTCCTGGCGACCTGCCGCCGCAAACTGGGTAATGGCATCCTTGCGCTGCTTGAGCATTTTTTCCAGGATGCCCAACACGTCCGCGTCATCAAGGGTGATGCGTTCGTCGACTTCCTTTTGCTTGAGTGCGGCCAGAATCAGCCGGATGGCATTCAGGCGCCCGGAGTCCCTGGCGCGCATGGCGGTTTTCATGTCTTCCGTGATGCGTGCCTTGAGTGTCATTGCACCAGAGGCTAACGCCTCTCCGTCACGCCGGGATCAATAAAGCTTGGGGGGCAGCATCTGGCTGCGCAGCCGTTTGTAACGACGCTTGATGGCAGCGGCCAGTTTGCGTTTGCGCTCGGCAGTGGGCTTTTCGTAGAACTCGCGGGCGCGCAGTTCGGTGAGCAAGCCTGTTTTTTCCACGGCACGCTTGAAACGGCGCAGTGCAACGTCGAACGGCTCGTTTTCTTTTACACGAATATTTGGCATTCAAACCTCTAAAACCACCCCAAGGTGGGTCACAGGAAAGCGCGAGATTATAGCGGGAAACTTCCCGCTTGTCACGGGACTGTTTAAAATGACCCTTTTGTCACCGGAACCACAGGCACATGCTGGTCTTGGGAATCGAAACCTCTTGCGATGAAACGGGCATCGGTCTGTACGATACCGAAGCCGGTTTGCTCTCCGAAACCCTGCATTCCCAGTCGGCGCTGCATGCCGACTACGGCGGGGTCGTCCCCGAACTCGCCTCGCGGGATCATATCCGCCATACCCTGCCCCTGATTCGCCAGGCCCTCGAGGACGGGCAGCGCACGCTGGACCAGCTCGATGCCATTGCCTATACGGCAGGGCCGGGGCTGGCCGGGGCCTTGCTGGTGGGTGCCGCCGTGGCCGAATCCCTGGCGCTGGCCCTGGACATTCCCGCGGTGGGCATCCATCACCTGGAGGGACACCTGCTCTCCCCGCTGCTCGGGGACCAGCCGCCGACCTTTCCCTTTACGGCCCTGCTGGTCTCGGGAGGGCATACCCAATTCATGGCCGTGCATCGGGCCGGCGACTACGCACTGCTTGGCGAAACCGTGGACGACGCTGCCGGCGAGGCTTTCGACAAGACCGCGCAACTGCTGGGCTTGCCCTATCCAGGGGGGCCTGCCCTGTCGGACCTTGCCCGCAACGGCGACCCCCTGCGCTTCAGCCTGCCAAGACCCATGTTGCACAGCGGTGACCTCAACCTCAGCTTCAGTGGCCTGAAAACGGCAGTCTCCCTGCTGGTGAAGTCCCATGGCCCGGAGCATCATGCGGATATCGCGGCAAGTTTCGAGAAGGCCGTGGTGGATGTGCTGTGCCATAAGGCGGAAATGGCACTTGCACAGACGGGCTTGTCACAGATGGTGGTCGCCGGTGGCGTCGGCGCAAACCGACGCTTGCGGGCATCTCTGGCAGAGCGCCTGGCTTCCCGCGGAGCCAGCGTGGCCTTCCCGCCGTTGCGCCTGTGCACGGACAACGGCGCCATGATTGCCTATGCGGGCGCGAGCCGCCTGCAACGCCACGGACTGCCTACCCACCGGGCAGGCGCATTTGCCATCCACCCGCGCTGGGATCTCCAGGATTATGCGCGGGGATGAGCGCAGACCTTGCAGTGCGGGTCGCGCGGCAACTTCAGTTGCTGCCATTCCATCGACAGGGCGTCGAGTATCAGCAGGCGCCCTGCCAGTGAACGTCCCATTCCTGCCACGAGCTTGAGCGCTTCTGCCGCCTGCATTGCCCCCACGATACCCACCAGCGGTGAGAACACCCCCATGACCGCGCAGCGCAATTCTTCATCCACGGCAGTTTCCGGATACAAGCAGGCGTAGCAAGGACTGTTGACGGCGCGGGAGTCGAACACGGCCACCTGGGCATCGAAACGGATGGCCGCACCGGAAACCAGGGGCTTGGCATGTTGGACAGCGGCACGGTTCACCGCATGGCGCGTGGCGAAATTGTCGCTGCAGTCCAGCACCACATCCACCGCCGCCACCTGGTCAGTCAGGGCATTGCCGGAAAGCCGCTCCGGAATCACCTGCACCTCCACTTCCGGGTTGAGGGCACGCAGGGTTTCCCGGGTGGCCAGCGCCTTGTTCTGCCCCACTTGATTCAGGCGCAAGGCCACCTGGCGCTGCAGGTTGGTCAGGTCCACCACGTCCCCGTCGCACAGGGTCATGTGGCCGATGCCCGCCGCCGCCAGATAAAGGGCTGCCGGAGAGCCCAGGCCACCCGATCCCACCAGCAATACGCGGGCCGCACGGATCTTTTCCTGGCCCTCCACACCCAGCTCGTTCAGCAGGATGTGGCGGCTGTAACGCAGCAGTTGCGTATCATCCATGCGACACACGTCAGTTGGTTTTGGGCAGCTTCCCTTTCAGGTAGGCAATGGCCTGGTCCAGCTGGTAATCCGGCTTTTCCTTGCCTTCGGGCTTTTCCTTGCCGTCGGCGGGTCGAGCCTCCGCCTTGTGCGCGGGCTTCGCCTCATTCTCGGGTGCCGGTGCCGCCTGGTGATTGGGCTGCACCGCTGCCTTGCCGGCGCCGCCATCCGTGGGATTGGACAGATGCCCTTCGAGGTCGACTTCGCGAATGCCCAGCATGGCCTCCACGGCGTCCGGGTCTTCCTTGACCGCCACGTCGGGTTCAATCCCCTTGGCCTGGATGGAGCGCCCATTGGGCGTGAAATAGCGCGCCGTGGTGAGCTTCAGGGCCGTGTTGTTGGAGAGCGGGAGGATCGTCTGTACCGACCCCTTGCCGAAAGTGCGTGTCCCCATGATGGTGGCCCTGTGATGGTCCTGCAGGGCGCCGGCCACGATTTCGGACGCGGACGCCGAACCGCCGTTGACCAGAACCACCATGGGAATCTTTTTGATGCCCGCCGGGAGGGCGGCCACATAATCCACATCGTTAGGCCCACGCAGATAGTTTTCCGGCTCGGCCGTCAAACGCATCTTGGCATCGGGAACCCGGCCTTCGGTGTACACCACCAGGTCGTCCTGGGGCAGGAATACGGCAGACACACCCACTGCCGCACTGAGCAGGCCACCCGGATCATTGCGCAAATCGAGCACCAGGCCCTTTGCCGTCCCCTTGTTGTCCTTGTAGAACTTTTCCACTGCCGCGGCCAGGTCTTCGCCCGTATGCTCCTGGAACTGGCTGACCCGGATGGACGCATAACCGGGCTCCACCTCTTTCAGCTTCACGCTTTTCATTTTGATGACGGCACGTGTCAACGTGAACAGCAGCGGTTTGGTTTCATTCTTGCGCAGCACGGTCAAGGTAATCGGGGTATCCGGTTTCCCGCGCATGCGCTTGACGGCCTCATTGAGCGACATGCCCTTCACGGCCGCATCGTCCAGCTTGATGATGAGATCGCCGGGCTTGATGCCTGCCCGCGCTGCCGGCGTGTCATCGATGGGAGAAACCACCCTGACCAGCCCATCCTCCATGGTCACCTCGATTCCCAGCCCTCCGAATTCGCCCTGGGTGCCTGCCTGGAGCTCCTTGTAGGCCTCCTGGTCGAGATAGGCGGAGTGGGGATCAAGGCCCGCCACCATGCCCACGATGGCTTCCTTGATGAGTTTCTTGTCGTCCACCGGTTCCACATAATCGCTTTTGATGCGCCCGAAGACTTCACTGAAGGTCCGCAACTCCTCGATGGGCAAGGGGGTGCCCGCCTCCTGCGATCGTTCGGCAACCGCAGAAAAATTAAGCGTCAGGGAAAAGCCAATGACGGCGCCCAGCAGTACCCAACCCAGTTTTTTCATTTGCCCACCCATACGCCCTGATCCTTTCTCCATGTTACGGACGACCCACCCATGTCATGGGGTCGAACGGTCTGCTTTGATAGCGAAGTTCGAAGTATAGCCCCGATTCGCTGTTTCCACCCGTACTGCCGGCACTGGCGACCACCGCACCTGCCTGCACCAGGTCTCCCACCTGGGCAAACAGGGTTTGGGCCCCGCCATAAAGGCTCATGTAACTCTCGCCATGATCGATGATGAGCAGGTTGCCAAAACCTCGCAGCCAGTCCGCAAACACTACCCTTCCCGTCGCCACTGCCTTGACTTCGCGCCCCTCGGGTGCACGAATGAACAATCCACGCCAGCTGAGTCCCGTATCGGAACGTGGACTCCCGAAACGGTTCACGAGTTCCCCAGCCAGGGGCAGGCGCAGATGTCCCTTCATCCGGGCAAAATCCTGGCTGTCGTAGCCGGGCTCAGGCACCTTGTCGATCATGGCCACGGCAGGAGGTGCCCCCCCCTTCTGTTCCTTCACGGGTGTCTTGCGTTTTTCCTGGTGGCGGCGGGCCAGCATGCGGTTGATGTCTTCCACCAGCCGGGTCAGGCGCTTTTCATCCCGCCGCAGGGATTCGAGGCTGTGCTTCTGCTTTTTCATTTTGCGTGAAAGGTCCGCCACCAGGCTGGCCCGTGCAGCGCTTTCCTGCTGCAACTGCTTGCGTTGCGCCGTTTGCTGCGCCTCGATTTTGGCCAGCTGGCGCAGCTTCTCTTCACGTTGGGAAGTCACCTGTGCCAATGTCTGCAGGTTACTGCGCAGCGTCTGTACCGTTTGTACCCGGGACTGGGCCAGCAACTCCAGATAATCCAGCTGCCGGGACACCTCATCCGGATCCTGGCCGGACAGCACCAGTGACAGGGGATCCGTCAGACCCTGCTCGTAACGTTGCCTCAACAATGCCGCCAGTGCGTTCTGTCCTTGTTGGATGTATTCCTGGGTATGGGAGGAACGTTCGTACAGGCGACCAAGTTCGGACTGCAGGACGGTTTTCTGCTGTTCGAGGCTGCGCAGATTGCGGTTGAGATCGCTGATGGCGCGTTCCGATTTGCGCAAGGCGTCGGCCGCTTCGTTTTTGGAGCCTTCGGTCGCAGACATTTCCTGCTGGAGCTGATGGATACGACCGCGCAAGTCTTCCAGATCGTTGGCAGGACCCGCCCATGCCGATACACACACCAGAATGCACGACAACCCGAGGATAATGTGTGTGCGGGCCGACACCCGAGGCTGTCTCAGGATTCGAGGCGGCCCTGGTTGGCGACCACCTGCGTCATGCGTTCGATTTCTTCCGGATCGCCCAGGTAATAGCTGTCGAGTGCCATGAGGTCTTCACCCAGTTCGTACACCATTGGCATGCCCGTGGGAATGTTGAGATCGACGATGGCATCGTCATCGATGCGCCCCAGATACTTGACCAGGGCGCGCAGGGAATTGCCGTGGGCCACGATCATGACGTGATGCCCTTCCCGGACAGCAGGGGCGATCACGTTGATCCAGTAGGGAATGACGCGATCCACGGTATTTTTGAGACTTTCACCGCGGGGCAGCTCTGTTTCGCCCAGGTGCCGGTAGCGTGGATCGCCAGCTTCGCTGCGCGGGTCATCCAGGGTCATCAAGGGCGGGGGAATGTCATAGCTGCGACGCCACTGATGAACCTGTCTCTCGCCGAAGCGGGCTGCGGTTTCCGACTTGTTGAGCCCCTGCAGATCGCCGTAATGGCGCTCGTTGAGATGCCAGTCGGCCACCACCGGCACCCACATCCGGTCCATGACTTCCAGACCGAGCCAGAGCGTCTTGATGGCACGCTGCAATACGGAAGTGAATGCCAGGTCGATTTCAAAACCGGAAGCTTTCAGCAACTGGCCGGCCCGTACCGCCTCCTGTATGCCTTTGGGAGTCAACCCTACGTCCGCCCAGCCGGTGAACCGATTTTCCTCATTCCAGACACTCTGCCCGTGACGCAGCAACACGATTTTCTTCATGACACCGGATCAATCACAATAAATAGAGCCATTCTAGCAAGAAATAGTGGGAGCCGCGAAAAACTATGGGGAATTTTGATAGAATACAGGCCATTTTTACCCGCAGGGAGCATCCTTCACCTTGGACTTTCTTTTCCAGCACCTTGGTCTTGTCATCCTCGTACTGGCCAGCGGCATCATGCTTGCTTGGCCGGAGCTCCAGCAATTGGGGGGGCAACAGGCCACGCTCAGCACCCTGGAGGCCACCCGCCTCATCAACCAAAAGCACGCCGTGGTCATCGACCTGCGCCGTGCCCAGGATTTCGCCCTGGGCCATGTGCCGGGGGCGCGGCATATCCCCGTGGACGAACTGGAGTCGCGCTCCGAAGAAATTTCCCGTTTCAAGGCGCGCCCAGCCATACTCGTCGCCACCGGCCAGAATCCGGGCAAGGCCATCAAAGCCCTGAAAGCCCAGGGCTTTGAAGATGTCTTCGTATTGAAAGGTGGTGTTGCCGCCTGGGTTGAAGCCAATCTTCCCATCGAGAAAAGTGAAAGTAATGCCTGATCATTCCATGCCTCCACACGTCCTCATGTACACCACCGGGGTCTGCCCCTACTGTCAGATGGCGGAACGCTATCTGCATAAAAAAGGGGTTGCCGTGATCGAGAAGGTCCGTGTGGATCTCAACCCCGCCCAGCGTGACGCCATGATGCAACGCACCGGAAGGCGCACCGTCCCGCAGATTTTCATCAACGACCGCCACGTGGGCGGGTACGACGACCTCGTTGCACTCGACCAGGGCGGCCAGCTGGATTCCCTGCTGGCCACTTCCACTTCAGGACAATGACACCATGACCCAAGATGTATCCCAGGACAACGCACCGGTTTTTTCCATTGAAAAAATCTATGTGAAAGATGCCTCCCTCGAGTTGCCCAATGCCCCGCAGGTTTTCCTCGAGCGGGAAACACCGCAAATAGAGGTACAGCTTGGCAATGGCAATACTGCCGTTGAAAACGGCATCTTTGAAGTCACCGTATCCGTAACCGTCACCGCCAAAGTCGGCGAAAAAACCATGTTCCTCGCTGAAACGGTGCAGGCCGGAATTTTCCGCCTCCTCAACATCCCCGCCACCGACATGCCCTATGTCCTGGCCGTCACCTGTACCGGCATCCTGTTCCCCTATGCCCGCGAAGTGATTTCCGACCTCGTCGTCCGCGCAGGTTTCCCTCCGGTGATCCTCAATCCGGTCAACTTCGAGGGGCTCTACCAGCAGCGCCTGCAAGAGGCCCAGGCCCAGGCTGTCCCGGCCCCTGCGGTGGCCCAGTAGCCCTGGCATGAAACTGGCCGTCCTCGGTGCTGGCGCCTGGGGAACCGCACTTGCCATCTCCCTGACAGGCCGTCACGAAATCGTCCTGTGGGGCCGCAATGCGGCCGCCATGACCGAGCTTCAGGCCACCCGACGCAATGCGCAATATCTCCCGGACCATGCCCTGCCCCCCCGCCTGGCACTGACTGCCCGCTTGGAAGAGGCCCTGGCGGAGGCCGAACTGGTCATCGTCGCCGTTCCAGTCTCGGGGTTGCGGGAAACCCTGCAGCAGCTGCATCACCGGCGTCCGGGACTTCCCCTGTTGTGGGCCTGCAAGGGGTTTGAAACCGGCAGCGGTTTCCTGCCACATCAGATCGTGGCCGAAACACTTTCCCCTGCCACGCATTGTGGCGCCCTCTCCGGCCCCAGTTTTGCGGAGGAAGTGGCTGCCGGGCTGCCGGCCGCCATTACCCTGGCATCCCTCAACCCCGACTTTGCACGCGACAGTGCACGCGCGTTGCACGGTCATCGCCTGCGCCTGTATTCCAGCACGGACCTCGTGGGTGTCGAGCTGGCAGGGGCCCTTAAAAACGTCATTGCCATCGCGGCAGGACTGTCGGATGGCCTGGGATTGGGCCATAACGCCCGGGCGGCCCTGATCACGCGTGGCCTGGCGGAAATCGCCCGCCTGGGCGTGGCCATGGGGGGGCGAACGGAAACATTCATGGGGCTATCCGGGCTGGGAGACCTGGTCCTGACCTGTACCGGCCTGCTGTCACGCAATTACCGGGTAGGCCTGGGCCTTGCCCAGGGCACGCCCCTGCCCGACATCATGCAGCAGCTGGGCCACGTGGCAGAGGGTGTCACGTCAGCGGAAGCCGCGGTGCAACTGGCCCGACATCACCAGGTGGAAATGCCCATTGCCGACGCCGTACGTCAGGTACTGGCGGGCGTCCTGGGCGTCCACCAGGCCGTGGACCTGCTGCTGGCGCGGGAACCCCGTACCGAATGAATCACGGCGCCGCCCCCGCAAACCCCAGCTGACGCCAGGCTTCAAACACCACGATGGCTGCGGCATTGGACAGGTTGAGGCTGCGACTGCCGGCCACCATGGGCAGGCGCAGGCATTCCCCGGGGGCAAACTGCGCCAGGATTTCCCGGGGCAGGCCCCGGGTTTCCGGACCCAGCAAAAACACATCCCCCGCCTGGTAGGCCACGGCGGTATGGGCACGGGTGGCACGGGTGGTCAAGGCAAACCATCGTTGTCCTGCCAGCCTGCTGCGACAGGCCTGCCAGTTTCCATGCACCTCCATGACCGCCTGGTCACGGTAATCCAGGCCGGCCCGCTTCAGCTGGCGATCGGAGATATCGAAACCCAATGGTTCGACCAAATGCAGGCGTGCGCCCGTATTGGCGCATAACCGGATGATGTTGCCCGTGTTGGGGGGGATTTCCGGCTGGTACAACACCACGTCAAACATGCTTCATCCTTGAAAGTCCGGGCCTGGCGTACGCGCCACCACCCAAGCGCTCACCCGCCTCACCCCTGCCGCTTTGAGAGCCCTTGCCGCCGCGTCCAGGGTAGCTCCGCTGGTCATGACATCGTCCACCAGCGCCACGGTCCGTCCCGCCAGGGTACCGTCGCAACGAAATGCCCCGATCAGGTTGTCCCGGCGCTCCACAACGCCCAGGCCCGCCTGCGGGGGTGTTTCCCGCACCCGTTCGAGGCCGCGCCCCAGGGGAAGCCGGTAATGGGCGGCCACTCTGGAGGCGATTTCCCAGGCCTGGTTGTAGCCGCGCCGGCGCCACCGCCTGCGCGATAACGGCATGGCCACCAGCACCTCCGGCAGCGCCTGTCCGGATACCGCTTCAATGAGCCTCGAGGCAAGCATGCCGGATAGGTGCAGGACACCCCCGTATTTCAGCCGGCGCACCAGGACGTCCACCGGATAGCGATAGGCAAACGCCGCTACAGTATCCTCAAAAGCCGGCTGGAGCAGGGCACAGCAGCGACAGGGCAAGGACCGTTGCAGGGCTTCACCGCACCGGGGGCAGGCAGGGGAAGCGGCTTGCGGGAGGCCTTCCCGGCAAGGCGGGCACAACACATGGGGATACCGGCCCGCCGCACCACACAGGAAACAGGGATGCGGCCAATGCCGTATCCCTCCGGAAACCACTTGCCACATGAGCCAATTTGACAAAACCGCACCTGCTCCTTGATGATCCCGGACATGGATCATCATTCTACTGTGCCTCGCACGAAAACCCCGAATACACCCCCTTCGAAAAACACCACGCCATGGTCCGTGGAAGCCGTGGAAAGCTTGCTTGCCACCCCCTTCAACGATCTGATCTGGCGCGCGCACAGCATTCATCGTCTCCATTTCGATCCCAACGGCATACAGCTTTCCACCCTGTTGTCGGTCAAAACGGGGGGGTGCCCGGAAGATTGCGGTTACTGTCCGCAATCGGTCCGCCACCCCACGGCCGTCGCGCAGCAGTCCCTGCTGTCCACCGAGGAAGTGTTGGCAGCCGCACAGATTGCCAAGAATGCCGGCGCATCACGTTTTTGCATGGGCGCCGCCTGGCGCAGCCCAAAGGAACGGGACCTGGATGCCGTGATTCGCATGGTGGAAGGCGTGCGCGCCCTGGGTCTTGAAACTTGCGCCACACTCGGCATGCTGAAACCCTCCCAGGCAACGCGATTGAAGCAGGCAGGTCTCGATTACTACAACCACAATCTCGATACCGCCCGCGAATATTACGGCGAAATCATTCATACCCGTGACTACCAGGACCGTCTGGACACGCTTGCAGCCGTACGTGATGCCGGCATGCACGTTTGTTGCGGCGGCATCGTCGGCATGGGGGAAACCCGACGCGTGCGCGCCGGCCTGCTGGCCGAGCTGGCCCAGCTGGAACCGCAACCCGAATCAGTACCGATCAACCTGCTGGTGCAGGTGGAAGGCACTCCCCTCTACGGGACGGAAGCGCTCGATCCTTTCGAGTTCGTGCGCACCATCGCCACTGCCCGCATCCTCATGCCCACGTCGCGCGTGCGCCTCTCCGCAGGGCGGGAATCACTTTCCGATGAAATGCAGGCCCTGTGCTTCCTGGCAGGGGCCAATTCCATTTTTTACGGAGAACGCCTTCTCACCACCGGCAACCCCGATGTGGCACGCGACCAGCATCTGTTCGCCCGCCTGGGCCTGCACGCCGAGTGACGCTCGAGGCCAACCGTCTCCGCCGCGCCTTTGACCGAAGCGCCATACAAGCCGGTGAACCTATGGCCCTGGCCCGCGAAGTGGCGGCCCGGTTGCTGGACCGTCTCGAGCTTCTGAGACTCGCCCCCCGGGATATCCTTGATCTGGGCGCCGGTTCCGGCGTCGGCATGGAAGGGCTGCGCGCACGCTTCCCCGCCTCCAGGATCCTGATGCTCGACTTCTCCCTCGGGCAGTTACGCAACGCTCCCGGGCGTCCACGCTCCTGGTGGCGTTTCGGAGCACCGGTCAAACGCCATGCCGTCTGTGCCACGGCAGAGCAGTTGCCCTTCGCTGCCCGTTCCATGGGCCTGGTATGGTCCAACCTGATGTTGCCCCTGTGTCCCCTCGATCCGGTCCTGAAGGAGATTCACCGCACCCTGGCACCGGAAGGACTTTTCCTGTTCAGCACCCTCGGGCCTGATACCTTGCAGGAGCTGAAATCGGTATTTGCACGCCAACCGGATGGTTTTGATCACCTGCCAGACTTCGCTGACATGCATGACGTGGGCGACGCCCTGGTGCAGCACGGATTTGCCGACCCCGTGATGGAACGCGAAAACCTGACGGTGACCTACCCGACTCTCGAGGTGCTGATGCGCGACCTGCGCCAGCTGGGAGGGGCCAACGGCATGGAAGGGCGGCGCCGCTCCCTGGCAGGACGCCGCCGCTGGCAATCGCTGGCAACCGAATACGATCGCCTGCGGCAAGCCGGACTGTTGCCGGCCACTTTTGAAATCGTGTACGGGCACGCCTGGAAACCGGCACCGCGGACCATGCCGGACGGCCGCCCGGTCATCCAGGTACGCCCGGCCTGATCAGTACATGGGTTTCTTTTCGGCGTGGGAAAAGTTTTCAATGCCCGCGAGTATTTCTGCCTTCGCCTCTTCCTGGCCTACCCAGCCGTCGATACGCACCCACTTGCCCGGCTCCAGATCCTTGTAGTGCTCGAAAAAATGGGCAATCTGGTTCAGGGTCAGTTCCGGCAGGTCGCGCGGACTCTGGATGCTGCGATAGATATTGCACAGCTTGTCGACGGGAACTGCCAGCAGCTTGGCATCGCCACCCGCCTCGTCCATCATCTTGAGCATGCCGATGGGGCGACAACGCACCACAATTCCCGTGATGAGGGGAATGGGCGTCAATACCAGCACATCCACAGGATCACCGTCGGCAGACAGGGTTTTGGGAATGTAGCCGTAGTTGCAGGGGTAATGCATGGCCGTGGACATGAAACGGTCTACGAACATGGCGCCAGTTTCCTTGTCCAACTCGTACTTGATGGGTTCGCCATTCATCGGAATCTCGATGATGACGTTGAAATCATTGGGAATGTCACGCCCTGCCGGGACTCGATCCAGATTCATATTCCAGGTCCTGAAAGTAAAATACGATACAGGGCTGCATTATAGCGTCGCCAGTGGCAACCTGCTTCTGCTAAACTGACGGCCCACATTTATTCGCGCCGCCTGGCGGCAAACATCGGAAGGAATTCACGCATGCATGTGGTCGTTCTGGGCGCCGGCATCCTGGGGGTCAGCAGCGCCTGGTACCTGCGCCAGGAAGGCTACCAGGTAACGGTGGTGGATCGCCAGCCGGGGCCCGCCCTGGAAACCAGCTATGCCAATGGCGGCCAGTTGTCGGTGGGGCATGTGGAACCCTGGGCCAGCCTTGAAACCCTGCCCCAGCTGTGGCGTTGGGGGTTTCGCGAAGAGGCTCCGGTGCTGTTCCGCCCTCGCCTGGACTGGGCCCAGTGGTCATGGGGGCTGCGCTTTTTCAGGGAATGCAGCCCGACACGGCACCACCGCAACCTGCAGGCACTCCTCAACCTTGGCCGTTACAGTCGCAGCACCCAGCAGGCGCTCCGCCGCGATACCGGCATTGCTTTCCAGGCCGCCGACCACGGCATCCTCAATCTCTATGCAAGCCGGGCCGACTGGGAACGCGGCGCCCGTGCCGCGGCAGAGATCACACGCCTGGGCTATCCACGCCATCGACTGACCTGGGAACAGGCCCTTGCACTGGAGCCTGCGCTGGAGGCAACGCAAGCCCACTGGAGCGGAGCCACCTATACGCCAGGAGATGGCTCAGGCGATGCCCACCTCTGGACCGAGGCGCTGTCCCTGAAATGTCAGGAGAACGGGGTCGTGTTCCGGTTCGGTCAGACTGTGCAGGGACTTGAAATGCAGGGAGGCCAAGTCGCCGGCGTCTGCTTGAAGGAGGATGCCCTGCCATTGGCGGCAGACGCCGTGGTGGTGGCGTTGGGCAGTTACAGCCCATTGCTGCTGCGGCCCCTGGGTATCCGCATCCCGGTATACCCGGTCAAGGGATACTCTGCCACCGTACCCTTGCGTCAACCCGGAGCGGCCCCTTCCATCAGCATTACCGACGACGCCAGCAAAATGGTCTTCACCCGTCTTGGGGATACCCTGCGCATCGCCGGCACTGCCGAATTTGCGGGCTATGACACTTCACTGAACCCCGTCCGTTGCAATGCCCTGGTGAGCCGGGCCCGCACCCTGTTTCCCGATGCCGCCCATTATGACCGCCCCACTTTCTGGAGCGGGCTTCGCCCGGCCACGCCTTCCAACTGCCCCCTGATCGGGCGCACCCGCATTCCCAACCTGTTCCTCAACACGGGTCACGGCACCCTGGGCTGGACCCTGGGCTGTGGCAGCGGCAAGGCCCTGGCCGACCTCGTGTCCGGGCGCACCCCCGCAGTGGATTTCAGTTTTTCAGGGCCTTGAACAGAAAAGGCAGGCTGCGGTCCAGCCGGTAGTCGATGCCCGAATGGGTATCGTCGAATTCCTCGTAGCGGTGGGGGACACCTTGCGCATGCAGCCGACGTGACAGCTGCCGCGTGCCATAGTGGATATGGTACTGGTCACGCCAGCCACAATCGATGAAAAGCGCCCGCAAGGATTTGAGTGCCGCGACGTGCCGCGTCACCAGCTGCAGGGGATCATGGCGCAACCAGCGTTCCCAGCGTCGTGGCAACAGCTCCCCCGTTTCCAGGTGAAAAGGCAATCGGAACCCGTTGGGCGCCCGGGGGTCCGGATCGTAACAGGCTGCCATGCCCAGATTCATGAGCGCATGGGTTTCGGCTGGGCCCGGTTTCTCCCGGGCCCAGAGATACTCGAGAAAGCGGCGCACGCGCCCGTCATCCAGGCCACGGTCCAGGGGACCCTGCCCGGCAGTTTGCGGGCGCATCACCCCTGCCCGCCGTTCCGGCCGGCGAAAGCGGCCCAGTACATCCAGGGTATTGGGCCAGTCGCTCCGGTAGATGAAATCGAAATAGACATCACCGGAATGGCTGGCCACGCCCCCCCAGACTTCCGGATAGTGCATGCCGTGCACCAGGGCGCCATACCCCCCCGAAGACTTCCCGAACACCCCACGATGTTCGCGGCGGGCCAGCGTCCGGAACTCGCGGTCGATGAACGGAACGATTTCGCGGGTGAGGTAGTCGGCATAGCGCCCAATGGCACTGGAATTGATGTACTGGGTGCCGCCCAGCGCCGTGAACCCGTCGGGGAACACCACGATGACGGGCCCCATGGCATTTTCGTGGACGAGACGGGCGACGCGTTCCGGAATGTTCTCATCCAGCGGACGCCAGCCCACATGCCCCGGCCCGCTGCCAAAATACCCGGCCAGATCGTATAACACGGGGTACCGTCGACGCTGGTGCGCCGGCTGGTCATACTGCGGTGGCAACCATACCGGAAAATGGCGCAGGGAAGGGTCGCCCAGGGGGTTGTCCGCCAATACCCGCGACTGGTGCTCCACCCACACCAGGCGCCCGGAGGGTCCTTGCGGGCGTTTGAGCGCCATGGCGGACTTCCCGGTCAGCCCGTGACGCGGCGGCGGTATTCGCCCGTCGTGGTATCGATCTCGACTTTGTCCCCCGACGCACAGAACAGGGGAACCGCAATCGTGAAGCCGTTTTTCAACCGCGCCGGTTTCAGCACCTTGCCGGAAGTGTCCCCGCGCACGGCAGGTTCGGTATATTCGATTTCCCGCACCAGCGAACTGGGCAACTCCACCGAAATGGCACGGCCTTCATACAGGGTGATCTGACCGGGCATGCCGTCCTCGAGGTAATTGAAGGCCTCCCCGAGGCTGTCCTTGTCCATTTCATACTGGTTGTATTCCCCATCCATGAACACGTAGGAAGGGTCGGCATAGTAAGAATAAGTGACTTCCTTGCGCTCCAGGATCACCTGGTCGAGCTTGTCGTCTGCCTTGTAGACCACTTCGCTCGCCGCCCCCGTCAACAGGTTCTTGAGCTTCATTTTCACCACGGCAGCACTGCGCCCACCCTTGTTGTACTCGGCTTTCTGGATGACCATGGGGTCCTTGCCCACCATGATCACGTTACCGGAGCGAAGTTCCTGTGCCTGTTTCATGTGTACCTTACCTGGAAAATAAAAATCAACTTTAAATTATAGCGATTTTTCCACAAACTCCACAAGATTGTGGGCCAAATCGGGCATCGCCGCCAGGCGATCCGCCCAGGCGTGGGCATGGGTTTCAAGTAACGGCCAGTCCTTCTCCAGTCCGTTCCAGGCGACCCCCATGTCGCCCACCCCGTTCCAGGCCAGGAACAGTGCGCGGTAGCGTGCCGCGAGTTCGGGGGCAAGGCCGTCCAGATAGTGCGCGAGAAAGGCGTCCAGCTTGATGCGATGGGCATTTTCCGATTGGGGATAAATGTGCCAGACCAGGGGGCGGGCTGCCCACTGGGCACGCACGAAGGAATCCTCACCCCGTACAAAGTTGCAGTCGGCGCTCCAGAGGAGCTGGTCGTAGTCCATCTGGTCACGAAACGGTATCCAGGCCAGCATCAACGCCCCGGCCTCGTGTACGCGGTTCAAGGGATCACGGCCCAGATGACAGGCCACGCGGGCCGCCAACGGCGTGCCTTCCGGAACCAGGCAATACACGGGACGGGGAGCCCTGGTCCAGACCTCGAGCAAGTCATGTGCCTGTACCGTATCGTAGCCAAACAGGGTGACGAGGCGAGCGCCCGCCGCGGGAGTTGGCAGGGCCAGAGTGGAACAGAAACGCTGGCGAGCCGTTTCCGACTGCCGGAAGGCATCCCGCGCCGCCAACAGCCCCGTTTCCCGCAGCAATCCCCCGGTACGACGCGTGAACCCCGGGAAAAAGAAATGGCGGGGCAAGCCGTGGCGGGAATGGGGTGACGGCAACCGGTGGCAGCCCTCCACCCAAGGTTCTGCACTCAGGTACTCGAGGTTGACCCAGGCTGGCGCGGGACTGCGTCCAGCCATGGCGCTGAGGTAAGAGTCCGGGACTTCGCAGCCAAAGGTTTCCACCACCACGTCGGCGGCCGCACCCAGGGGATGTCCCCACGCCACCACCGTGATGCCCCCCACTTCCTGCAGGACTGCCTCGGGTTGCACACGATGGTCCAGGCGCGCCAGGATGGGAACGTGGTCCAGCACCAGGCGCACCTCGGCCCCCCATTCGGCCCGGAGCTGGCGTGCCAGGCGCCAGGCCACGCCGGCATCGCCAAAATTATCGACGACCCGGCAGAAAATGTCCCAGCGCATGCCTCCCCGTATCAGACCTTGTTGAAGTTGGCGGCCAGGGCGGCTCCCGCATCGGCAATGAGCCCATCCTGGTGGGATTGCACACCGGAAACCCCGATGGCACCGATCATCTCGCCCTTGTTCATGAGGGGAACACCGCCCTCGATGGGGGTGGCGTCAGGCAGGTTGAGGATGACCGTGCGTCCGCCCAGGATGCTGTCTTCCAGTTTCCGGGTGGGCCGTCGGAACAGGAATGCAGTCCGGGCCTTGGCCTGGGCCACCTCGATCGACCCCAGCTGGGTGTAATCCATCCGCTCCAGCAACATCAGATGGCCCCCTTCATCCACGATGGCAATCACCACATTCCAGTTGTTTTCTTCCGCTTTGGCTCGGGCGGCGGCAGCGATGGCCTTGGCATCAACGAGGGACAGGGCGGGCTTGATATACATGAGAGACTCCTTGCGATTGGGATCCGGGGCTTCCTAGAACTCCGCATGCAAGCGTATGCCATACACGTCCACGGGGCCCCGTTCCTGATTGTAGGCGGGATTGTCGATATGCTGCCAGTCCAGGGTAAATTGCAGGCCTTTCACGATCCCGATCCTGTAATAGGTTTCCAGAACGGCCTCAGGAGCATAGGACAGAAATCCATCCCCGATGAAGAGGTCGTAATTCCCCGCCGCCAGAAAATTCTGGCGTGCCTGGTTGATTTCGTTGCGCGCAAACCCGATCCCCACGCCATCCTGGGCCCGTCCCCAAAGGTCCCCCTTGAGGCTGAGCCCGGCACTGGCACTGCGATCCGCCTCGGTAAAGGCCATGCTTTCGCTGTTCCCCCCGGTCCAGAACGTTCGGGCAAACAGTCCGACTTCCGGTGTCAGTGCCTGCTGCAGGTTGAACCCCGCACCCCCACGCTTGGCATCGTACTTGGGCGCATTCTGGATGAAGACCCCGCTCTGGCCTGCAAACTGCGTGTAGCTCGACAATTTCATGCGCCCCTGGTAGGCCAGAAACTTGAGCGCCCCGCTGTCCCAACGTCGTTCCAGCTCCCAGTTGACGCCGAAATGCTGGCCAATGGAACCGTCGATTTCCAGCTGGTTGGGCAGGCGTGGCATGGCAAACCACCCGGCCCGGGTAGACCACGCGTCCCAGTCGAGCGCGCCATCGATGCCCCAGGTATAACCCCGGGCATCCGCCGCATAATCGTACGCGCAGCTGGTCATGAAACACCAGTTGAGAAACTGGTCGTCGTCCTTGTGGGCATACGCGTTGTCGTCGAACAGGGTCAGCACGTCCACTTTCCCCACGGTCACGCTGGCCCGGCGCGCACTGGTGTCCCGCGCCATCTGATGGCTGTCTGCGCCGAGCCTGACGCTGTCCTCGCCCAGGGACCAGTACTTGGTGACAAAAGCGAGCGCCACGTAGGAGACGAACCGGTTTTCCATGATGCGCTGCATGTCGTTGTTGGTGAGGGCCGCAAGCCCCCCGGCACCGCTCAGGGGAATGCCCCGGATGGTTTCGATGCGCGTCCAGGCTTCGGCGTCCGGGCCCAGGTCGTGGCCCAGCTCGATACCGGTCACCGTGGAATAGGAACGCTCCGCGTGGGACACGAAACTGTTCGCCCCGTCCGGGTGTGCCGAATAAAAGCTGCCGTGCTCCTGCCCGATCAGCGTCTCATCAGCGTGCCAGGACCAGTTACCCGCGCTGCCTGCCGTTTCCGGATCAGGTTCCGCAGCGAAGGTGCCCAAGGGCACCAACAGTAGCCACAACCACCACATGTCAATCGAAAGGAATTTCAAAAATGCTTTTCACGGTCCAACGATCGGAGGCCGCTGTCAGTCCCCGCCCGATGCCGAAGTTGAACACCCAGGGTTTGCGGTCCACGTCCACTGCCAGGTACAGGACGTGGCCCTGTTGATTGAAGGCCTCCGGATTGTTGAGGTAGCCCACATCGGCATAGTATTCCACGCCCGCCGCAAACCCGGGCGCCACGTTCCGGCTCAGCTTGAAGGAAGGCTCGAATTCCGGCCCACCCTGGCGGTAACCGGCACGCAGGGGATAGTCCAGCGTCGGATTGGTCACGAAGAGCCAATCCGGCGTACGGAAGCCCAGGATCGGGCGCAGTTCCATCGAGTTTTGGTACTGTTCGTATTGTGGTTTCACCGCCGACACCTCGACGTTCAGTCCGTAAAATACCCCGCCCCCCTCCGGGGCCTGGCGGGGAATCCATTTCAGGCGAGCCCGGGGACCGGCGAATTCTGTGGCCCCGGTGGCATCATGCACGACGGGCAGGTATAACCCTGCTTCCAGCGTTTCGGTCAGGCCATAGCTGATTTCGGGAGTGCTCCGAACACCGTGCACATTCTGGATTTCTCCCGCATATTCCGCTCTCGAAACTCCGGAAGGCGTCGTGTTGAGGTGCAGTTCCAGCCCCCATTGGCCAGGTTTGTTGATACTGTCGTCATAGACCTGGATTTCATCCTGCAAGATTGCACGGGCTTCAGGGGATCCTGCCAGGCAGGCGAGCAGCAACATCCCCCCCCGCACAGGGTATGACAGACATGTTGCAGGGACATGAAACATCCCGGACGCGGCAAACCGCATGGGCAGGGCCATCCTTGATACAGACGGTTCATTAAAAATCCCCGGCCTCGTGACCGAGGCCGGGGATCAACATGGGGAGAGACCGGAACACAGACCGATCAGGAAGGAATATGCGCCAGAATCCCGTCCACGCTTTTCTTGGCATCGCCGAACAGCATGCGCGTATTTTCCTTGTAAAAGAGGGGATTTTCCACTCCCGCATAGCCGGTCGCCATGCTGCGCTTGAACACCACGACCGTGCGGGCCTTCCATACCTCCAGCACTGGCATGCCCGCAATGGGACTGCCCGGATCTTCCTGGGCACTGGGGTTGACGATGTCGTTCGCCCCCACCACCAGTACCGCATCAGTGTCAGGAAAGTCGGCATTGATCTCATCCATTTCCAGCACGATGTCATAGGGCACCTTGGCTTCGGCCAGCAGCACATTCATGTGCCCCGGCAGCCGTCCGGCCACGGGGTGAATGGCAAAGCGTACCTTGACGCCCTTGGCACGCAAGCGCCGGGTGATTTCACTGATCACGCCCTGGGCCTGGGCTACCGCCATGCCGTAACCCGGCACGATAATCACTTCCTTGGCGTCGGTCAGCAACTGTGCCGTTTCGTCAGCACTGATCGACACGACTTCCCCGCCGGACGCGGCAGCACTGCTGGACGTGCTTCCGCCGCCCGTGCCAAACCCACCCAGAATCACGCTCACGAAACTGCGGTTCATCGCACGACACATGATGTAGGAAAGAATAGCCCCACTGCTGCCCACCAGGGCTCCCGTCACGATCAGCAGGTCATTGGACAACATGAAACCGGTCGCCGCCGCCGCCCAGCCGGAATAACTGTTCAGCATGGAGACTACCACCGGCATGTCGGCGCCTCCAATGCCCATCACCAGATGCACGCCGATCAGCAGGGCAATCACCGTCATCAGCACCAGGGAGAGCAGTCCTGAGGACCCTTCCGCCGCAAGGAACTGACCGCCCAGATACAGGGATGCCAGTATGCCCGCCAGGTTGAGCCAGTGACGGGCCGGCAACATGAGCGGTTTTCCGGAAATGGATCCGCGCAGTTTCCCGAAGGCAATGATGGAACCGGTAAACGTAATGGCCCCGATGAATATCCCCAGGAAAATCTCCACTTCATGGATGGATTTTTCAGCACCCGTGAAATGGGCATTGGGGTCGAGGTAACTGGCATAACCCACCAGCGTTGCCGCCAACCCCACAAAACTGTGCAAACTGGCCACCAGTTCAGGCATCTGGGTCATTTCAACCCGTACAGCCAGCGCCCAACCCACCATGGCGCCGATGGCAATGGCCGGCAACAGCAAGGCATAACCGGTCACGCCTCCTCCCGTGATCGTGGCCAGGATGGCAATGCCCATCCCCAACGCCCCGTAAAAATTGCCACGCCGGGCCGTATCCTGGCGCGAGAGGCCGCCCAGGCTCAAAATGAACAGGATCGCCGCAGCGATATAGGAAACCGTCATCAATCCGTTTGCCATGGGGTCAGCCTCAGTCTTTGCGGAACATGTTCAACATGCGCTGGGTCACACGGAAGCCACCGGCAATATTGATGGTTGCAATCAGTACGGAAAACACCGCGAGCATCATGACCAGGGTATCGTTGCTGGACACCTGCAACAATGCACCGATCACGATGATGCCGCTGATGGCGTTGGTCACGCTCATGAGCGGCGTATGCAAGGCGGGTGTCACATTCCACACCACCTGGTAACCCACAAAGCAGGCCAGAATGAATACTGTGAAGTGCGGCAGGAAAGCCGGCGGGGCATAGGCGCCGATCCCGGCAAATGCCAGGGCCCCCAGGCCCATCATCACGAGAATCCTGGAGGGTTTGGCAGGTGCCGACGGCTCGCCATGTTTGGGCGCTGGCACCAGTGCTGCCGTGGATTTGGCGGCCGGGGCAATGGTGGGGATCTTGGGTGGCGGTGCCGGCCAGGACAGGGCGCCCTGGTGGACTACCGTGGCGCCGCGGATCACGTCATCTTCCATGTTGATCACCAGTTGCCCGTCCTTGCCCGGCGTCATGTCGGTGAGCAGATGGCGCAAGTTGGTGCCATAAAGCTGGCTGGCCTGGGCCGACAGGCGGCTGGGCAGATCGGTATAGCCGATCACGGTAACCCCATGCACCACGGCCACCTCACCCGGTACCGTGCATTCGCAATTGCCACCCTGTTCGGCCGCCAGGTCCACGATCACGCTACCCGGCTTCATGGACGCCACCATATCCGCCATGATGAGCTTCGGCGCAGGTTTTCCGGGAATCAGCGCCGTGGTGACGATAATGTCCACTTCCCTGGCCTGGGCTGCAAACAATGCCATTTCCGCCTTGATGAACTCGGGGCTCATCTGCTTGGCATAGCCGCCCGAGCCCGATCCCTCTTCCTCGAAATCGAGCTCGAGGAATTCCGCCCCCATGCTCTCGATCTGTTGCTTCACTTCCGGGCGGGTATCGAAGGCGCGCACGATGGCACCCATCCCGCGTGCCGTCCCGATGGCGGCAAGACCGGCCACGCCAGCACCGATCACCATCACCTTGGCGGGAGGCACCTTGCCTGCCGCCGTGATCTGGCCTGTAAAAAACCGTCCGAAATGCTGTGATGCCTCGACGATGGCGCGGTAACCCGCGATATTGGCCATGGAGCTCAAGGCATCCATTTTCTGGGCCCGGGAAATGCGTGGAACTGCATCCATGGCCAGCACGTTGGCACCCCGGGCCATCAGGCGTTCCATCAACGCGGCATTCTGGGCCGGCCAGATGAAACTGACCAGGGTGGTCCCCGGACGCAGCAGCTCTGCCTCATGCTGTCCCAGTACCGGATGCATTTCGGGTGGGCGCACTTTCATGACGATGTCCGACTGCTGCCACACGGCAGCAGCATCCGGCACAATGGTCACCCCCACTGCCGCATAGGCGGCGTCGGAAAACTGCGCTCCCGTGCCGGCGCCACTTTCGAGAACCACGCCGTAACCCAGCTTCATCAACTGCGTCGCCGTATCCGGAGTCGCCGCAACGCGCCGCTCCCCGGAATGCACCTCGCGGGGGACCCCGATTATCATTGCCATTTAAAACTCCCTATGGATCATTACTGGGGTCTGGATGCCCCTGAACCCGCGATTCTATCCCGAGCCCATACCATTTGGACAGTCCGGAATATGGTCACGCAACCGTGCCCAGTCAAAATGCGGCCCCGGATCGGTTTTCCGGCCTGGTGCAATATGGGAGTGCCCCGTCACCGCGCGGATAGGATAGGTGGCACACAGGGTGTTGGCCAGTGCGATGAGGACATCGTACTGCGCTTCTTCAAACGGTGCATCATCGCCCCCCTCGAGTTCGATGCCAATGGAAAACGCATTACAGTGCGGGCGCCCCCGCCAGCGCGAGACGCCCGCATGCCAGGCACGTTGCAGGCAGGATACGAACTGGATCAGTTCGCCATCACGGCGGATGAGGAAATGGGCCGAGACTTGCTGTTGTGCCAGCTCGGCGTACCCCGGATAGGCCGTCGGATCAAGGGTGTTCGTGAACAGCCGCAGGACGTGATCTCCGCCGAAATGACCTGGCGGCAGGCTGATGCTGTGAATGACCAGCAAGGTGATGGGGGTGCGGGGGGGGCGCGCATCACAATTGGGCGACACCACCTGGCGCGCGCGCCGCACCCAGCCTGACGCATCCACCGGAAACCACATGCGCGTGCCTAACGCTTGCCCGCCTGGCGGTGCGGCATGCTGCAAAAATACGCACCGTCGCCAGCCACCGCTTCCGCCTTGGGCACGAACATGCCGCAATGGGCGCAACGGACCATGTCATGCGCATTGTCATGGGCATGGGGATTGGTATCGGGCGGCGCCGCAGGCGGCACCCGTGGCGAACCCAGGCGTCCCAGCGCCGGCAGGAGATATTTGTAGGCCAGCCAGAATAACAGCACCCACAGGAGCAATCGTGTCATGGGGGTAATCTACCATGAGCATGGCCTGCTCTGGAATCGGTGATAGACTGTTTCGTTTCACGACCATCAATCGACCTGATGCGCCCCGCACTCCCGGAACGCCCCCGCTGGAAAGGGTTCATTGCTGCCGCCACGGTCATTACCTGCTGGACCGGGTTCAACATCGTCTCCCGCCTGGGCGGGAAAAGCGCGCTGACCCCCTTCGACATGGCAGCCCTGCGCTTTGCCGTATCGGGCGTGGTCATGTTGCCGGTTTTCATCCTGGCCCGTAACGCCCTGCCCTTGCGCCGTCTGTTGGCCATCGCCGGGTCAGGTGGCCTGCTGTATGCCCTGTTCGCCTACTCCGGGTTCGTATTTGCCCCCGCAGCCCATGCCGGCATCGTCGTCAATGGCGGCGTTCCCCTGGGCAGTGCCCTGCTGGCCTGGGTGTGGCTCCAGGACCGGCCGTCGACACGCACTTTCTGGGCCTTGGGCCTGGCGGCCACCGGCGTGGCTCTGTTGGGCATCAGCAGCCTTGGAACCCCACATCCGGATACGCCTCGCGCCTGGGCTGGCGACTTGTGTTTTGCGGTTGCGGCACTGTTGTGGGCGGCTTATGGTCTGCTGGTGCGCGTGTGGCATGTGCGACCGATCGACGCCGTCAGCGGTATCGCCGTGACATCCGCCATCCTCTATTTGCCCGTATACGCCCTGTTCCTGCCCAAAGGTCTGGCCAGCGCATCCTGGCAGGACATTCTGCTGCAGGCGGGCTACCAGGGCATTATTGCCGCCCTGATTGCGGCTTTCAGCTATGCCTATGCCACCCTGTCCCTGGGTTCGGGCATCGCGTCCCTGATGCTCGCCATCGTGCCCGGCACTTCCGCCCTGCTCGCCGTCCCCCTCCTGGATGAGCCCATCACGGCCATCACCGGCCTGGGGGTCCTCCTGGTCACCTTCGGAGCGGCACTGGGCGCCCTGGTCAGAAAAACAGTACCAGGCCCCACACCACCAGTACGTGAATCAGGCTGACCAGCACGGCAGCGCTGCCGATATCCTTGGCCCGTTTTGCCAGCAGGTGGTCTTCCAGCGAAATCCGGTCCACGGCGGCCTCCACCGCCGAATTCAACAGCTCCACCAGCAACACCAGAAGGATACTGCCCGCCATCAGGGCATGGCCCGTGCCCGATGCCGGAAGCAATAACGACAGGGGAATCAGCACGGCGGCAAGCACCACCTCCTGGCGGAACGCACTTTCATGGCGATAGGCGTCGACGAACCCATGGATGGAATACCCCAGGGCATTCCAGATACGACGCAGGCCGGTTTTTCCCTTGTAGGGACTTTCAGGAAGGGGTTTGTTCAACGGCATCGTCCTGATGGCGCTCCTGGATGGCGGAATGCTCCGCCATCGGCCTCAGATGGTGCAGGAATTGCCGGGAGGCTGCCTGCCAGGAAAATGATTCAGCCCGGTTTCGTGCCACGGTGCGCGGGATGGCCAGCGCCTGCAGGCAGGCTTCACGCAGATCCTCATGCAGCACGCCCGCTCCTGACTGATCCACCACGTCGAGGGGGCCCGTCACCGGGTACGCCGCCACCGGACACCCGCAAGCCATGGCTTCCAGGAGCACCAGGCCGAAGGTGTCGGTTTTGCTGGGAAACACGAAGACGTCCGCCGAGGCATACACTTCCGCCAGTTCGGGCTGACTT
>JAKBAT010000111.1 GCA_021808815.1 Pseudomonadota bacterium | reverse complement strand
GGCCGTCCCTGAGGCCTGCCACGCCTCGACGCCTGTTGGTCATCCGGCGCCATTTCCCTGTTGTTTTACGGGTAATTGGCGTAGAGTGGACGTTGGACACAACCCCTTGCTCCACTTCGACCATGCCGATGGACAGCAATCACTCCGAACGCGAGATTCCCCTGCCGCAGCATCCCTTGCGGTGTCATTATTCCTCGTGCCTACGAAAGAATATTGCACTGCAGTCCCTGAGCGAACCTGAATTTCGTGACCTGGAAAAAATCCTCTCGATCGATGACATTGCCCGCAACGACACCCTGCTCGTGCAGGGGGACAGCGACCTGCACCAGATCTTCATCCTGCAAGGACTGCTCAAGCGGGTCGTGACCAACAAGCAGGGCAGGGAAATGACCTTGCGCATCGTCGGGGAAGGGGAATACGAAACCTGCTATGCCGCCTGGTGCCTGGGAACCCGGGCGCCCTACAGCATCATCGCCGTGAAGCCGTCCATCGTCGCCAAATGTGCCATGCCCACCTGGAACCGGTTCATGGACACCCATCCGGCGCTCAAACGGGATTTCGAGCTGCGGGTCATGCAACACATGTACGACATCACGGCGCATACCATCACACTTCGTCTTTTCGATGCCTCCGGGCGCTTGGCAAGGCTCCAGGACAAGCATCCGGAATTGCTGGAGCACCTTTCCCACAAGGAGCTGGCCCAGTACCTGGGCATTTCACCCGAGACCCTCAGCCGCCTGATCCACCATCAAGCCGAGGTCAGCTGAGCCTCGTCCCAGTCAGAATTTGAAACGCGCCTCCACCCCCACCTGATCCACGGACGGTTTGTCGGGCGTGGCCACGGGGCCTCCCCCCGTCTTCACGCCCGCGAGGCCACTCACCTCCCATTGCGGGGCCAGGTGGTAATCCAGCCCCAGATGGAATCCAGAATCCCGGTACTTGCTGGAACCCAGGGCCGGATCATCGATGCCGGGCAACGGCAAATTGCCTCCCACGTCCAGGCGCAAGGCCTGGTCCCCGGCCGGGGCCTTCTGGGACTCGAACAGGTTGGGCCGCGGGACGGCGGACTTGCCCTCCCCGACCTCAGGACTGGCAGCAGGCGGCAGCAGGATTTGCCGCGCATCCCACAGCAAGGGAACGGTGGTCGGGAGCGGGGGTCCTGAGCCTTGTGCGGCGGGTGCCGGATCCTGGGCCAGGGCCCCGGGCAGAACCCCTGCGGCCAACAGGCAGGCCGCCATGCGCCGGAGCCTCATGACCACCTGTCGCATTCCGGATGTCTTTCCCATGCCGGATTACGGCCAGGCACGCCGGATGATCCCCGCGAGATCATGGGTGTGGCGCAGCCCCCCAAACGTGGCGCAGGAGGATGCCGTATCGCTGCCCAGGCGGGATGCGCAAAAGGCCTCGGCCACCTCCCCGGGGGCATGGCGCAACAGCAGGGCGCCCTGCACCGCCAGGGCGATGTCCTGGGCAAGCCTGCGCCCGGAACCTTCCTGCCCTGCACGCTGTTGCAGGCACGTCCTGAGCCCGTCCACGTGCCGGTCGAAGTCGCGCTGCCGTCCCAGGGCGGGTTCGAGTTCGGACATCAGCGCCGGGATGGTCTCGGGGTATTTGTGCAGGGCGCGCAGCACATCCAGGCACATCACGTTGCCCGAACCTTCCCAGATGGAATTGACCGGTGCCTGGCGATACAGGCGCGCCACCCCATGGTCTTCCACGTAGCCGTTGCCGCCCAGCACTTCCATGGCCTCCGCCACCAAGGTCGGACCCCGCTTGCACACCCAGTATTTGGCGGCCGGCGTCAGGAGCCTCACCAGGAGCGCCTCCCGGGCATCGTCGCGCCGATCGAAGGCTCCCGCAAGCCGCAGTGCCAGGGACTGGGCAGCCTCCACCTCCAGCGCCAGGTCTGCCAGCACGTTCTGCATCAGGGGCTGCTGCACCAGTCGTTCGCCAAAGGCACTGCGATGATGGGCATGGTGCAGTGCCAGGGTCGCAGCCCCGCGCATGATCCCCGCACTGCCCAGGACGCAATCCAGGCGGGTCCAGGCCCCCATTTCCAGGATGACCGGAATGCCGCGCCCGGCCTCCCCCACGAGCCAGCCGCGCGCCTCCCAGAACTCCACTTCCGCGCTGGCGTTGGAACGGTCTCCCAGCTTGTCCTTGAGGCGCTGGAGCCGCAGGGCGTTGACGGTGCCGTCGGGCAGGAAGCGCGGCAGGAAAAAGCAGGAGGGTCCCGACGCGGTCTGCGCCAGCACCAGAAACGCATCCGACATGGGGGCCGACAGAAACCATTTGTGCCCGACGAGCTGCCAGGCCTCCCCCCAGGCATCCTGCCCCACAAGTTCGGCACGGGTGGTATTGGCCCGCACGTCCGATCCCCCCTGCTTCTCGGTCATGCCCATCCCCAGGGTGGCGCCGGTTTTCTGTGACACGGGCACATGGCGCGGGTCGTAGGCCTCCGACAGCACCTTGGGCAGCCAGATTGCGGCAAGGGCGGGGTGGCGCATGAGGACCGGCACGGCGGCATAGGTCATGGTGGTGGGGCAGAGCGTACCGCCTTCCACCTCGGCCACCAGCTGGAAAAACGCCGCCCGCGCCACGTGGGCCCCCGGCCTGGGGTCGGACCACGGGCCACCGGAGGCGCCATGACGCTTGAGATAAGCCATCAGCGCATGGTAGGCCGGCGGGTAGTCCACGGTATCGCTGCGTTCGCCGCAAGCGTCGAACACCTGCAATTGGGGCAAGTGCCGATTGGCCTGGTCGGCCCACTCCTGCATCGTTTCCGAACCGAGTTCCAGCCCCCGCGCCATGAGCCAGTCCTCTGACCAGGCCGCCCCTTCGCGTGCCACCCCTTCCCGCAAAGCCCGGTTTTGCGCATAGCGGTGATGGCCCGTGAGTGCCGGAACCTGGTTGAAGACATCGTGGGTAGTGGTGCGCAGGGTCATAAGCCTCCAGTACACAGTGTATACCCGGCACCGGGACATGGGAGCCCGCGAACCTCTCCTGACCCCTTGCCAGAAATGCCCTCATGCCGTATGATATGGGATAATTTCCCATATAAAGGAGACCAAGATGAACGCCAAACCCATTTTTGCCCAAGCCCGGATCGCCCTGCTCTGCACGGGTCTGATACTGGCGACGACCCTTGCCCGTGGGGAGATGATCAGCACGCCGGACGCCCTCGCGGCCCCTCCCGTCCAGGACAAGGCCACCATCGAACATTTCGTCAGCCGCGCCGACGTGCAGAAGAAGCTGCAGGACCTGGGCCTCAGTGCCGTCGTCACTGCCCAGCGCATCGCCCTGCTCAATGACGACGAAGCACGCGCACTGGCCGATAAAATCAATGCGCTGCCCGCCGGTGGCAATTTCTCGAGTCTCAGCAGCAGCGACATCATCATCCTGTTGCTGGGAGCCATCCTGCTGGTCCTGGTGCTCTGATCCCATGGGGCGTGCGCTTGCGGGCGCTGTGCTCGCCCTGCTGCTGGCGGGATGTGCCACCCTGGGATCCGGCACCGCGGGGGATGCCCGGTGGCCTGCCGACGTGCCCGCCTCCGCACGACTCACGGGAGTCCCCTTTTTCCCGCAGCAGGAATACCAGTGCGGACCGGCAGCCCTGGCCACCACGCTGTCCTACGCAGGGGTCGACATCACCCCGCAAGCCCTCCTCTCCCAGGTGTACACGCCCGCGCTACAGGGATCCCTCCAGCTTGACCTGATCGGGGCCACCCGCCGCAACGGCCGCATGCCCTTCAGGATTGCACCTACGGAACAGGCCTTGCTCCAGGAGGTGTCCGCGGGCAACCCGGTCCTGGTGCTGCAGGACGTGGGGCGGCTGGGCGTCGCGTGGCACTATGCGGTGGTCGTGGGCTATGACCGGCAGGCGGATGCCCTCCTGTTGCATTCAGGGCCGGAGCGCCACCTGTCGATGTCCCTGCAGGACTTCGACCGCAGTTGGGCCAGAGGCGGCCGGTGGGGATTGGTGACGCTCCCACCGGAGCGCATTCCCGCCAGTGCCGAAGAACGGGACTACCTGACCCAGGTGGCTGCCGTGGAGCCGGTCCGCCCGGCGCTGGCGCAAGCGGCCTACCGCGCCAGCCTCCGGCACTGGCCCGGCAGCCTGGGGGCCCTCATGGGACTTGGCAACCTGGCGTATGGAGAAGGGCAGCTGGAAGAAGCCGCCGGATATTTCCGCGACGCCGTGCAGGCGCATCCGGATGCGGGCGATGCCTTCAACAACCTGGCGCAAACCGAAAGCCGCCTGGGCAGGACCGCCGAGGCCCATGCCGCGATCGCACGGGCCCTGGCCCTGGGAGGGCCCCATGCGGCCCTCTACCGCAAGACCCGGGAGGCCATGGACGCCGTCCCCTGAGGGAGAGGCAGTGGTATCCTCCCTGCATCATGCGCCGCCCCCCTGCCCCCTGCCTGATTCGCTTCAACAAGCCTTATGGCGTCCTCAGCCAGTTCACGGCGGAAGGGAAATGGCGCGGCCTGAAGGACTTCATCGATCTGCCCGGCGTGTACGCGGCCGGCCGGCTGGATGCCGACAGCGAGGGATTGCTGCTGCTCACCAACGACGGCAAGCAGCAGGCCCGCATCGCGGACCCTGCCTCCAGGATGGAAAAGACCTACTGGGTCCAGGTGGAGGGGGAACCGGATGAACAGGCGCTCACGGCATTGCGTCGGGGCGTGCTCCTGAAGGATGGCATGACCCAACCCGCGCACGCCCGGTTGCTGACCCCCGCGCCCACCCTCTGGGAGCGCGCCCCCCCCATTCGCACGCGCAACACCATCCCCACCGCCTGGATCGAGCTGACGCTCACAGAAGGACGCAACCGCCAGGTGCGACGCATGACGGCCGCCGTGGGCTTTCCCACCTTGCGCCTGATCCGGATGGCCATCGGACCCCATACCCTGGAGGGCCTGCTGCCCGGCATGTGGAGGCGTTGCGACTGACGCCATGGCACGCCCTTGGCCATTCGTTCAGTCAGGGTTGCTGCGTGACAGCAGCCATGCGCTGAAGGCCTTGACCTTGGGGAGGGCGGCCCGGTTCGCGGGCATGACAAGGTGATATCCCAGGTGCGTGGTGACCGTCCTGTCGAGCAACCAGATCAGACGCCCGGCCTTGAGATCGTCCTCCACCAGCGTGCGCCAGGCCAGCGCCACCCCCAGGCCGGACAGGGCCGCCTGAATGGTCAGGTTGCTTTCCTCGAAATACTTGATGCGCAAGGGCGCTTCGCACGCGACCCCTTGTGACGTGAACCAGGTTGCCCAATCCATGAAAGCTTCGC
>JAKBAT010000110.1 GCA_021808815.1 Pseudomonadota bacterium | reverse complement strand
CGGGCCCGCAGTATCCTTGTAAGGATCTCCCACCGTATCTCCGGTGACAGCCGCCTTGTGTGCATCCGAACCTTTGCCTCCGAAATGATCATCCTCGATGTATTTCTTGGCATTGTCCCAGGCACCACCTCCCGTCGTCATGGAAATGGCAACAAACAGGCCCGTGATGATCGTTCCCATCAGCACGCCCCCCAGGGCCTTGGCACCCAACAATACGCCAACCACCACCGGCACCAGTACGGGCAGAAGGGACGGCAGGATCATTTCCTTGATGGCAGAACGCGTCAGCAAATCGACGGCACGGGTGTAGTCAGGCTTTTGTTCTCCCGTCATGATGCCGGGCATTTCGCGGAATTGCCTGCGCACTTCCAGCACAACCGCCCCTGCAGAACGACCGACCGCTTCCATGGCCATCGCACCAAACAGGTAGGGGATCATACCGCCGATGAACAGCCCTACAATCACCATGTGATCAGACAGATCAAATACGGTTTCGCGGCCAAGAACGCCAGCCAGTTGATGGGTATAGTCGGCAAACAGCACCAGGGCGGCAAGGCCTGCCGAGCCAATGGCATACCCCTTGGTGACGGCCTTGGTGGTATTGCCGACGGCATCCAGAGGATCCGTGATGTCGCGAATGGATGACGGCAATCCGGACATTTCTGCAATGCCGCCTGCATTGTCGGTAATCGGGCCATAGGCATCGAGCGCCACCACAATGCCCGCCATGGAGAGCATGGAGGTCGCTGCGATGGCGATGGCGTACAATCCCCCAAGCGCATGGGCACCCAGAATCCCCAGGCAAATCACGATCACGGGGGCCGCTGTGGATTTCATGGAAACGCCAAGCCCGGCAATGATATTCGTGGCATGCCCTGTCGTGGAAGCCTGGGCAACCCTTTGCACGGGCGCATATTCCGTCGCCGTATAGTATTCCGTGATCACCACCAGGGCAGCCGTCACCGCCAGCCCGATCAATGAAGCAAGCCAGAGATGCAGCACGGAAATCCCGGCAGGGTTGTCACTCATCAGCACGCTCGAGATGGGGTAAAACGCCACTGCGGCAATGCCGGCAGCCACGATCAGTCCCCGATAGAGTGCGTTCATGATCTTTCCACCCTCGCGTGCCTTGACGAAATACGTCCCGACGATGGAGGAGAGGATGGAGACCCCTCCCAAGGCCAGGGGATACGCCAGGGCATTGGAAAAACCTTTCATGAGGAGGCCCCCCAGCAGCATGGTGGCAATGATGGTCACGGCATAGGTCTCGAACAGGTCAGCGGCCATGCCGGCACAATCGCCCACATTGTCGCCCACATTGTCTGCAATCACCGCCGGATTGCGTGGATCATCCTCCGGAATGCCGGCCTCCACCTTACCGACCAGATCAGCGCCAACGTCAGCGCCTTTGGTAAAAATCCCGCCTCCCAGTCGTGCAAAGATCGAGATCAGCGAACCGCCAAAGGCCAAACCGATTAAAGGGGAGGCATCCACATTCGATCCTGCGGGTGTCATCCCCTGCAGGACTGCGTAGTACCCCGCCACACCCAGCAAACCCAGCCCCACCACCAGCATGCCGGTCACTGCCCCCCCACGGAAGGCAACTGCCAAAGCCGCATTGAGCCCGCCATGGGCGGCTTCGGCAGTGCGGACATTGGCGCGAACAGACACGTTCATTCCAATGAAACCGGCCGCACCCGATGCGATCGCACCAATGGCAAAACCCACCGCTGTTTTCCAGCCCAATCCCAGGAAGATCAGAAGGAACAGAACGGCACCCACCATGCCGATGGTCATATATTGACGTCGGAGATAGGCGCTCGCTCCCTCCTGGATGGCAGCCGCGATTTCCTGCATGCGCGCATTGCCATTCGGCCTGGAAATCACCCACTGGTAGGACGTATAACCATAAATCAGGGCCAGAACTGCACAAACCAGGGCAAACAGTACACCTTGTGACATATGATTCTCCCTATTTTGATGCCGCAGACATTAAATGTGAAATGGGGTCTTCAGTTTTTTCGGGACGGCAATGTTCCTGAGTGTGATGTAATCGGGCAAACCGTTTTTGAAAGGCGGGTAATCCTCGCCCTGGATCAGTGGTTCAAGGTAGCGGCGGCATTTGGCGGTGATCCCGAACCCATCCGGGGTAATGAAATCGCGCGGCAGCATTTTTTCGCGATTGGCCACTTCCGTGAGCGGCACACTCCCCACTTTCCAGGCGTAGGGGCGGCTGGACGTGCGCACGATGATCGGCATGACCGCATTATGTCCTCGCAAGGCGAGTTCCACGGCTGCCTTGCCCATGGCATAAGCCTGGGCCACATCGGTTTTTGATGCAATGTGGCGCGCGGCTCTTTGCAGGTAATCTGCCACTGCCCAGTGATATTTGTGACCCAGTTTTTCACGCACCAGGTTGGCGATGACGGGTGCCACCCCCCCCAGTTGGGCATGTCCGAAGGCATCCCGCAGCCCACTTTCAGCCAGGAACCCGCCTTCCGGATCACGCAGCCCCTCCGACACGCCAATGACACAGTACCCTGATTTCCGAACAGAATCGTCCACGCGTTGCAGAAACGTTGCCTGATCGAAGGGGATTTCGGGAAACAGCAGCAAATGGGGAGCCTGCCCCGGCTTTTCTGCTGCCAGGCCACAAGCTGCGGTAATCCAGCCGGCATGACGCCCCATCACTTCCAGCACGAATACGCGGGTAGAGGTCCTGGCCATGGAAGCCACATCGAATGCGGCCTCACGAATGGAAGTGGCAACGTATTTTGCCACTGAACCGAAGCCTGGGCAGCAATCCGTGACCGGCAAGTCATTGTCGACGGTCTTGGGAATCCCCACACACACGATGGGATAGCCCAGTTGTTCCCCCATTTGGGCCACTTTGAGGGCAGTATCCTGGGAATCCCCTCCGCCGTTGTAGAAGAAATAGCGAATGTTGTGAGCCCGGAACACCGCAATCAGCCGTTCATACTCGGCGCGGTTCTGTTCGATGCTTTTGAGTTTGTAGCGGGCCGACCCGAATGCCCCCGCAGGCGTGTGGCGCAAGGCGCGAATGGCAGCATCCGATTCTTTACCCGTATCGATCAGGTCTTCCGTGAGCGCCCCCAGGATGCCATGACGTCCCGCATATACCTTTCCAATCTGGTCTGCGTGCTTGCGAGCCGTTTCGATCACACCGCAAGCACTGGCATTGATCACGGCAGTTACCCCGCCGGATTGTGCATAGAATGCATTAGGTTTAGCCATGCGTCCTCTCAGAAATTCATGGAGTCACACTTTTCCATCCAGCGCATCAAAAATGTTGTCACGTATCGACTCGGCGGAACCCAGGCCGGAAACCTTGATGTAGAAAGGTGCGCCCTCATCGCCTTGCGCCGCCCATTGCGCATAATAATCGACCAGCTGCCGGGTTTGGTTCTGGTAGATCTGCAGGCGCTTGCGCACGACGTCTTCCTCGTCATCGTCACGCTGCACCAGCGGTTCCCCGGACACGTCGTCTTTCCCGGGCACCTTGGGCGGGCTGTATTGGGTGTGATAAATGCGTCCGGAGGCGGGATGCACCCGACGTCCGGATATCCGGGAAATGATTTCTTCGTCAGGAACATCGATTTCCACGACATAGTCCACCGCAACACCGGCATCACGCATGGCCTGTGCCTGGGGAATGGTGCGGGGGAATCCGTCAAAGAGAAAACCGTGCGCACAGTCGGGAGCGGCGATGCGGTCTTTTACCAAGCCAACGATGATATCGTCCGGTACCAGTCCACCTTGATCCATGACCTGCTTGGCAACCATTCCCAGAGGGGAACCCGCCTTTGCAGCAGCTCTGAGCATGTCACCCGTTGAAATCTGTGGAACCCCGAAACGTTCCTTGATGAAATGCGCCTGAGTCCCTTTTCCGGCACCAGGTGCCCCCAACAAAATCAACCGCATGTGCACTCCATGGAACCGTTTCTCTCGTGATAAATGCCAGAACCTACCCTGAAACGCGAGAACGGTCAAATAATTGGCGCACCAAAGCCAGGTCTTCAGGCGTATCCACCCCTGGTGCCGGAACCTCATCGGTCGTCACCACCGCAATGCGATAGCCGTGCCACAAGGCCCGTAATTGTTCAAGCGATTCAAATTGTTCGATGGGGGCACGTTCCAGCCTGGAAAACGCCTGCAGAAAGGATGCCCGATAGGCATACAACCCCACGTGATGCCAGGCCACGAATTTTTCCGGCCATGCATCCGTGGTGCCGAAACCATCCCGGGGCCATGGAATGGGGGCACGACTGAAATAGAGCGCCTCCCCTGCCCGATTCAATACGACCTTCACCGCCGTGGGGCGTTCGAAGTGCGCGCGCTCACGTATGGGGTAACAGGCGGTCGCCATGGCGCATTGGGGGTTTTCTGCCAGCTTTTCTGCCACCGCACGCACCAATTCGGGGGCCACCAGCGGCTCATCGCCCTGGACATTCACCACGATGGTGTCTGGCAACACCCCCAGCTGTCGTACCGCTTCAGCGAGCCGGTCAGTACCGGTTTCGTGGTCGGTTCGGGTCAGGACAACCTCCAACCCTGCCTGCTGCACCACGGCAGCGATGGCCTCGTGATCCGTGGCGACCACCACCCGTTCCGCACCGCTTGCCAGAGCACGCCTTGCACAGTGCAATACCATGGGCTGACCCGCGATATCCGCCAAGGCCTTGCCGGGGAAACGCGAGGAATGCATGCGGGCCGGAACAATGGCCACAAAGGAAGCCAATCCTATACTTCCTCGGCATCACCCAGGCGACGGGCTTCTGCCTCCAGCATGACGGGAATCCCATCCCGGATGGGATAAGCCAGTCGGCAAGGGGCACACACCAGCTCCTGTCGGGCAGCCTGATGCAGCACGGGTCCTTTGCATAAGGGGCATACCAGTATTTCAAGCAGCCGTCTGTCCATGTTTTCTCCCTTGCAGGACCTGATCCAGCCAAACCGCCAAGCCTGGATCACACGAAGCTTCCACTCTTAGGGCCCACCCCTGTGGAAGCAGCAAATTTCGGCATTTTATCGCATCTTTTTCCGTCATCAGCACCAATGATGGTGAATCCAGCTCAAAATCTCCCGCACCATACCGGTGATGATCGGGAAAGGCATGGGGAATCACGGCAATGCCCAAGGATTGAAGCAGGCGGAAAAACCGCTCGGGGTGCCCGATCCCCGCCACGGCATGGCCGGTCTGGCCTCGGAAGTGCGCCAGAGGCAATGTACGGGTGGCATCATTGACGTGCACCCAGTGCACCGGGTGGAGTGTCATGGCAAATTGCCGGGGT
>JAKBAT010000109.1 GCA_021808815.1 Pseudomonadota bacterium | reverse complement strand
CTGCAGGCGGGCATCGCTCCCTCGTCCGTTTCGTGATGGATCGCCCGGGCCACGATCGACGCTATGCCATCGATGCGCGCAAGATTCGCACCGAACTGGGCTGGCAGCCTGGGGAAAACTTCGAATCCGGCCTGGAAAAAACGGTGGCCTGGTACCTGCAACACCTGGAATGGGTGCAACACATCACCAGTGGCGCCTATCGCGACTGGATCGCACAACACTATACGCAACAGGTCATGGCGTCATGAGAAAAGGCATCATTCTGGCCGGAGGTTCGGGTACCCGGCTCTATCCGGTCACCCAGGTGATCTCCAAGCAGCTCCTGCCGGTCTACGACAAGCCGATGGTGTACTACCCGCTGACCACCCTGATGCTGGCCGGCATTCAGGACATCCTCCTCATTTCAACACCTCAGGATACCCCTCGCTTCCAGGAGCTTCTGGGGGATGGGAGCCAGTGGGGCCTGCATGTGCGCTATGCCGTGCAACCCAGCCCGGATGGGCTGGCACAGGCCTTTTTGATCGGCCGCGCCTTCATCGGCAATGATCCCAGCGCCCTGGTGCTGGGCGACAACATTTTTTATGGGCACGATTTTTCGCGCATGCTGGACCATGCCCACCAACAGGTGTCAGGCGCCACCGTTTTCGCCTATGCCGTCAACGACCCCGAACGCTATGGGGTGGCCGAGTTCGATGCCGCAGGACGCGTCCTGAGCCTGGAGGAGAAACCGGCCAATCCCCGTTCCCGATATGCCGTGACAGGCCTGTATTTCTACGACAATCAAGTCTGCGATTTTGCCGCCGGACTGAAGCCTTCTTTGCGCGGTGAGCTGGAAATCACGGATCTCAATCGCTGCTATCTGGAACGGCAGCAACTGCATGTGCAAAAAATGGGGCGTGGCTTTGCCTGGCTCGATACCGGCACGCACGAGTCTCTGCTTGAAGCGGCCCAGTACATTGAAACCGTCGAGAAGCGTCAGGGCCTCAAAATTGCCTGTCCGGAAGAAATCGCTTACCGCAGGGGACTGATCACGGCAGAAGCCCTTGAAAGCATTGCGGCGCGCATGAAGAACAACGGATACGGGCAGTACCTCCTGCGCATCCTGAGCGAACCTTTGTACTGAAGGCGTGTTATTTTTCAACCTTCCCGTTCCACCCGTGCGCCAAAGCAGTAACCCACCCCCCGAATCGACTTGATCAAGGCTTCTCCGGGATTGTGAGCCTTCAGCTTGCGCCGGAGGCAGGACACCATGACATCCACGGATCGGTCCCCCGCATGCCAGCGCCGGCCGCACACGAGGTTGGCCAGGATTTCCCGATTCACCACATGGTTATCGCCTTCCACCAGGCAAATCAGCAAATCCATCTCCCGTCCCGTGAGGGGCACGGTGTCTTGATCCTGCCAGAGCAGCAGGCGCCGCGTCTTGTCGAGGGTGAATCCACTGAAACGGAACAGTGCCTTGCGTTCCGCAGTGACCCCGGTGTCCAGGCGCTGGATGAGGCGGCGTGCACGTACCACCAGTTCCCTGCCGTCGAAAGGCTTGGTCAGGTAGTCGTCGGCCCCCATCTGGAGGCCCAGGATGCGGTCATTGACCTGATTGCGGCCACTGATCACCATGACACCCATCCTGGGGCACTGCACAGAGGCAAACCGCACGAAATCCAGTCCGTTGTCTTCGGGCCCCAACATGATATCCACCAGGGCCAGGCGGAACCGGGAAGACCTGGCCAACAGGGACTTCGCCTGGGAAACTGCCCGGCAGTGGGTCATTTCAAAACCTTCCCGTTGCAAATGTTGCCGGATCTGGGACACCGTCACGGCATCATCTTCCAGAACCAGTACCTGTATTGACGTCGTTCTCAATTAACCTGTCCCCTGCACTGCTGCTCCAAGGCAATCGGGAATTGATATTAAAAGATACAAATATATTGATGTTTGTCGTTTTGTGAGGAATTTTGCGATGATTCCCGTGACAGACTTGTGAAGGCGCGATGCTGGCAGCATACTGGCGATCTGATGGGCATGGTGACCCGATCCGGAGTGTGTCCTGAAAACTTTTGACGTGATCATCGTGGGCAGCGGCCTTGCCGGCGCCACCGCGGCATTGCATCTGGCTCCACACGCACGGGTTGCGCTGCTTACCAAACGTTCCCTGGAAGACGGTGCCAGTCGCTGGGCCCAGGGCGGCATTGCCGCAGTGCAAGGCCAGGACGACAGCTTTGCCTCCCATGTTCAGGATACCTTGACGGCAGGCGCAGGCCTGTGCGAGCCCGAGACAACCCGCTACATCGTGGAACATGCGCCTGCTGCCATTGCCTGGCTGAGCAGCCTCGGTGTGCCCTTCACTTCCGAGGACGGCCACCTGCACCTGACCCGGGAAGGCGGCCACAGCCACCGGCGCATCGTGCATGCCGCCGATGCCACCGGCGCTGCCGTGCAACACCAGCTCTCCCCCAAACTCAGGGAACACCCCAACATCACCCTGTTTGACCATCATATGCTGGTGGACCTCATTACCACCGGCAAACTCAAACAGATGGGCAGGCGTTGCCTGGGGGTCTATGCCCTCAATGAATTGACGGGGGAGGTGGAAACCTTTTCGGCCGGGCATACGGTTCTTGCCACGGGAGGCGCCGGCAAGGTGTATCTGTACACCACCAATCCGGACACGGCCACGGGGGATGGCATCGCGGCTGCCTGGCGGGCCGGATGCCGCATCGGCAACATGGAATTCATCCAGTTCCACCCCACCTGCCTGTACCATCCCCATGCCAAGTCATTCCTGATCTCCGAAGCCGTGCGTGGCGAAGGGGGCCTGCTGCGCTTGCCGGATAGCACCCGTTTCATGCCCGACCACGACGCACGGGCGGAATTGGCACCCCGGGACATCGTGGCACGCGCCATCGACTACGAAATGAAGCGCCATGGGGTCGATTGCGTTTACCTGGACATTCGCCACAAGGGGCAGGCGTTCGTGCAGGAACACTTTCCCACCATCTATGCCCGGTGCCTCGAGCTCGGGATCGACATGGCGCGCGACCCCATCCCGGTGGTTCCGGCTGCGCACTACACCTGCGGTGGGGTCGTGACCGACCTGCACGGGCAAACCGACCTCGACCAGCTCTATGCCATCGGGGAAACCGCCTACACCGGACTGCACGGTGCCAACCGCCTGGCCAGCAATTCCCTGCTGGAATGTGTCGTCATGGGAACGGCTGCCAGCCGGCATATCCTCGCCCACCCTGCCATTCCCGCAACCCGGCTCCCGGCCTGGGATGCCAGCCAGGTGACCGACGCTGACGAGGAAGTGGTCATTTCCCACAATTGGGACGAACTGCGCCGCTTCATGTGGGACTACGTGGGGATCGTGCGCACCGACAAGCGACTGGAGCGCGCGGCCCACCGCCTGCGTTTGTTGAACGAGGAGATTCGCGAGTTTTATGCCAATTTCCACGTGAGCCGCGATTTGCTGGAGCTGCGCAATCTGGTCGCGGTTTCCGAGCTCATCGTGCGCTCGGCCCAGTCGCGCCATGAAAGCCGTGGCCTGCACTACAGCCGGGACTATCCCTTCACCCTGGAGCAGGCCCTGCCGACCATTTGTCAGGGCATGGAGAACAGCCGTTAGTGCCCGGCTCCGTAGCGATACGTCAGTGTGGCGATGAGGCTCTGGCTGTTCTGGCCAAACAGGTCTCCCACACGGCGTTGCGCCAGGTCATGAATGTAGGCAACGTCCAGCTTGCAGGACGCCCAATTGTAGGTGAAGCCTGCGCCGGGAGAGCTTTCATCCAGGCCGAAACGGACGGCCATGTGGTTTCCCAAGCCCTGTTCGAACCCCAGGTTGGGGGCATAGTAAGTCGTGTTGACCTGGCTCAGCGCATTTTCGCGATGCAGCCGGGTACGCCCCACGTCCAGTAGGGCGTCACTCCAGATGGCGTATGAAACCCCCATCCGGTATTCGCTGGTACGGGCACTTCCGCTTTCAGTCCCGTTCAGGTCCGTGCGTTGTTCCAGGTCACGGTTGATGAGGGCACGAAACCCCACAAGCCAATCCGTAGACGGGCTTTGCCACACGACGCCGTACCCGCCCGAGGGGCGCCACTGGGTCTGGTAATGAACGGATTTGGTGGGATCGCTCTGGGAGGTCGTGGAAAACTGCGATACTTCATGGGACAGCAATATTCCTGCAGAAAACCCGTAATCCAGCGGCATGGCCATTTTCGTGAAAAATGCGTCGTTGCTGCCCTGGCCCATGGCAGGGCTCTTAACCGCACTCTCACCCGGAAACGTGGTCATGTAATTGACATTGCGCGCATCCTGCTTGAGCACGATGGCATAAATGGCCAGGTTGTGCCAGAGCAGGGGCGAAGTGGCTCCGGCGGCTGCGAAATGGAAGTCGTTTCCGTTGTCGTACTGCGTGTCTCCCCCATCCAGAAGTCCACTGCTCGCGTCCTTCCATACCAACGCATAGTTGCCCCAGGTGGCGCCGTCCCCGCCAAATCCGATGGAACGCACGCCTTTCTTGATCTGCCCTGAAGCAAATTCACGCATGGCCAGCTCGGGAGAATCTGCCCATCCCGGGATTGGCACGGATAGTATGCCGGCCAGGAAAAAGGCTTTGGAAGCGGATGGCAAGGGTGGAAGTCTCTGCATGATTTGTTACGTTTGCTCAAAATGACGCACATTATATGCGGTATATTCGAGGTCCCCATTCGCAGCTATCAAAAACATGGTATCTACCGCCCCCGGTGAGGGAAATCAGCCCCCACCTGCCCTTTCCGATACGCTGTCGCATTTGCAGGTCGATCCGGAAACCGGACTTTCGGCGTCTGAGGCGCTCAAACGCTCTGCCCGGGACGGTCCGAACGATCTCCCGGAAAAACCTCGCCATCGCCTGCGCCAGTTTCTGAGCAAGTTCTGGAATCTTTCCGCGTGGATGATCGAGTTGATTGCCGTGCTCTCCTTCCTCATTCACAAACCCCTGGACATGGGGATTGCGCTCGCGCTGCTGGTGGTCAACGCCATCCTGAGTTACCGCCAGGAGCAACGGGCCACCGCAGCAGTCGCGGCCCTGCGGCAGCGCCTGCAGGTCATGGCGCGCGTGCGGCGTGACGGCGCCTGGATAACCCTGTCGGCACGCGACCTGGTCGCCGGTGACATCCTGCGCGTGCGCGCCGGGGATTTCGTGCCTGCCGACCTCCAGGTCATGGAAGGCGTACTGCAGGCGGACCAGTCCACCCTGACCGGCGAATCACGGGCCGTAGAAAAATCGCCGGGATCCCTGCTGTATTCAGGATCTGTGCTGCACAGCGGTGAAG
>JAKBAT010000108.1 GCA_021808815.1 Pseudomonadota bacterium | reverse complement strand
CTCGGGTGGTTATGATCCCGTCAACGCGCAGATGTTCTCCCCCATCAACTTCTCCGGCTTTTACGGCGGCGGCGGTGCCACAGACAGCGCCCGCGTGGACAACTCGGTGAAATATACCAAGAGCTTTGGCGAATTTGCCTTTAATGCCCTCTACGGCATTGGCGGCATGGCCGGCAACACTGCGGCCCGCAGCACTGGCGAAGCGAGCTTCGGTTATGAAGGCAAGCGCGTCGGCTTCGAGTTGGCCGTGCAGGATGCTCAGGATTCCACCAATATTTTCACGGATCCTACTGCCAATACGGTAGGGGCCCAGTTCCTGAACCTCAGGTCGTTGACAGCGGCCTTCCGCTATCAGGCCACCGATCCCCTCAAGCTGACCGCCGGTTATCAGCGCATCCAGTGGGATGCGCCCAGCAATCCTGGCGCGGATGCCACCCTGACCCAGGTGTACGGCTATACCGTCAACCCCCTGAACGCTTTCACCGGCGAATTCCTGGGCGAGAAAACCTACAACGTGTACTGGATCGGCGGCAAGTACCAGGTGACGCAGTCCTTCCGCTTTTCTGCCGGTTACTATGATGCCGCCGTGCAAGCCGGCAGCTACAACTCGGTCAATGGCTTCAATGGCGGTGCCCTCAAGGCCCAGCCCTCCGGCTCCGACCAGTACTTCTCCCTGCTGGCCGATTACGACCTGAGCAAGCGCACCAACTTCTACGCCGGCCTCATGTTCGACAAGAAGTCCGGTGGTCAGATTCCCGGCGGCCCCGCCGGCGGCCAGCCCGTGACCTACAACACCTACGGCGCGGGTATCGTGCACCGCTTCTGAGCTTTATTTCCGGCCTGTGCCGGAATCCTGAACACTCCATTTCAGCCACCCTTCGGGGTGGCTTTTTTGTTGCAAAAAGCCCACATCTGTACCCGATTTGGTGTATCCGCGGGGGGGATTCCCGCGAAGGGCTGTAAGAAATGTGTAACATACGGGGTGCGAAAAGCAATCTGACTTATCCAGCCAGAAATTGCGAAGGGTTCCGTAGAGAGAACCCCGGGAGCTGTGCCAGTCTGCGGGCTGGTTCCATCAAAAACCAAACCAACACATGGAGTGTTCACAATGAAAAAATCGTTACTGGCAATTGCTGCGCTCAGTGCAGTGGCCGGTGTGGCCCGGGCGGATGTGTCGATGTATGGAGTGCTGGACATGGGTATCGCCAACCTGACGTCGGGGCAGTCCCAGAACCCCTCGATGCCGGCGGGGGTCCCGACGCAAATTTATACCACGAACAATGGCGGCAAGGCCGTGACGACGCTGGCGCCCAACGGCATGAGCCAATCCGTACTCGGCTTCAAGGGCAGCGAAGATATCGACAGCGGCCTCAAGGCAGGTTTCATCCTCGAAGCCGGTATCAACCCCACCTCCGGTACGATCACGGACGGATTGAGCGGGCTGTCCCAGGGGAACTTCAAGACCAGCACGGGCGCGGATACTTCCCGGACCGGGCAGCTGTTCAACAACCGCAGCACGATCTACCTGTCTTCCAAGGACTGGGGGACGGTGTCCTTCGGGCGCCAGTACACGATCTCCCTGGATGACATCATCAAGTACGACCCCTTGAACGGTTCTTATGCCTTCTCCGTGGTGGGATTCTATGGGAGCTACGGCGGCGGCGGCTGGACAGAAGATGCGCGCCTGGACAACTCCGTCAAGTATGAAGCCAAATTCGGTGGCGTCCGGGTAGGGGCCATGTACCAGTTTGGCGGGGTTGCCGGAAACAATACGGCCAATTCCGCAGGGCAGTTGGGGATCGGCACCGACCTGGGCAACCTGTCCATGGATGCTTATGCCACCTTCAAGAAGGACGGTCTGGGGTCTTTCCCCTCCACTGGCAGCCCCACCGCATCGAATTCCATGCTGGGGATCATTTCGGACAACAAGGCCATGGGGTTCGGCGCCAGCTACAAGCTGAGCCAGTTTAAATTCATGGGCGGTGCCGAGCACATCGTGTACTCGCCGCCCACCGATCCCGCAGGTGCCATGACCATTGGCAACTACCAGTTCTCCCAGTACGGCGCCATCAATGGAGCCAATCCCGCCACCAGCGCCTATGTGCAAAACAAGGTCGTGAACATCCTGTACGGTGGCGGCATCTGGTCCGTGAACTCCCGTTTGGACCTGATCGCTTCGGTGTATAACGTGCGTAACATGGATTACACCGGTTGCAGCAATGGTATTGGGGATCAGGGCCATTGCGCCGGCTTCCTCCAGTCCTATGCAATGGTTGCCGACTATCATCTGTCCAAGCGGACGGACTTCTACGCCGGGATTTCCACGCAGAACATCACGGGCGGCGTGGCCACGTTCTATAACATTGGCGCCAGCGCCAATAATCCGGAAGCGACCCAGAACACCACCACCATGGTGGGGTTCCGTACCCGGTTCTAAGCACAACTGGCCTCAACTGTCGTATTCAGCCGCCCCTTCGGGGGCGGTTTTCTTTATTGTCTTTCCCGCAGAAAATCGTTAGGCTCGACACCATGCATGCATTGGATCGTCTCATCATCGCCTTCGACCGGGCCCTGCGCACCGTCGTGGCGCCGGCCCGGGCACACCGGCCTTCCCCGGCCTGCGACGTTCCCGATGCGCCCCTGACGCCCGCCGAAAAACGGTATACGGGGCGCCTCATGCGCATCAACCATACGGGTGAAATCTGTGCCCAGGCGCTCTACCAGGGACAAGCCCTGACGGCGCGCGTGCCTGCCAATCGTGCGGCGCTGGAGAGTGCTGCGCGGGAGGAGGAGGACCACCTGGCCTGGTGCGAGGCGCGCATCCAGGAACTGGGGGGGCGCGTGAGCTGGCTCAACCCCTTCTGGTATGCCGGTTCCCTGGCCCTGGGCGTTTTGGCGGGCGTGGCGGGGGACCGCTGGAACCTGGCGTTCCTCAAGGAAACGGAGCGCCAGGTGGAAGCCCACCTGGCGGGCCACCTGGGCCGCATTCCCGGCCAGGATGCCCGCACCCGGGCCATCCTCGCCCGCATGAAAACCGACGAGGCAGGGCACGCAGCCCTGGCGGCCCAGCTGGGGGCAGCCGAATTCCCAGCCCCCGTCAAATGGGCCATGGCCTGGTCCTCCCGGCTCATGACACGCACGGTGTATTGGGTTTGAATGGGATTTTGGCTTAAAATGCCGCGACACTTCCGGAGCCCGCCATGACCCCTGTCACCATTTCGGCCGACCAGAAAAGCGCCGTGCTGATCGAGGCCCTGCCTTACATCCAGCGTTTCCACGGCAAGACCATCGTGATCAAGTACGGCGGCAATGCCATGACCGACGTGAGCCTGCAGGAAGGCTTCGCGCGTGACGTGGTGCTGCTCAAGCTGGTGGGCATGAATCCCGTGGTGGTGCACGGCGGAGGGCCCCAGATCGGGGAGCTGCTGAAGCGCGTGGGCAAGCAGAGCGAATTCATCCAGGGCATGCGTGTGACGGACGAGGAAACCCTGGACGTGGTGGAAATGGTCCTGGGAGGGCTCGTCAACCAGGACATCGTCACGCTCATCAACCGCGCGGGGGGCAATGCGGTGGGGCTGACCGGCAAGGACGGCAATTTCATCCATGCGCGCAAGCTCATGCTGCGCCTTCCCGACCAGTCGGAGGAGGCGATCGATATCGGCCAGGTGGGTGAAGTGGTGAGCATCGACCCGGGCATTGTCACCTTGCTTTGCCAGCAGAACTTCATTCCGGTGATTGCACCCCTGGGCGTGGGGGAGGCAGGCGAGGCCTACAACATCAATGCCGACCTGGTGGCGGGAAAGCTGGCCGTGACCCTGCAGGCCGAAAAACTGTTGCTGCTCACCAATACCAGCGGTGTGCTGGACAAGGCGGGCAACGTGCTCACCGGATTGACCGGGGCCCGGGTGCAGGGCCTGATTGCCGACGGCACCATCAACGGGGGCATGCTGCCCAAGGTGGATTGCGCTCTGGATGCGGTCAAGAATGGCGTCAGGACAGCCCATATCATCGATGGGCGGGTACCCCATGCCCTGCTGCTCGAAGTGCTGACCGATGAAGGGATCGGAACCCTGATCCGGGGGGCGTCCGCCAACCGCCCTCAAGCGGGGTAGATGGCCCCCAGCGGCACGGCATGGCGGGCGCCCGTGACGTCCGGCTGGCCGGCCTTCCGGCCCGCCAGCAATTCCCGTGCGAGCCAGGCAAAGGCCACCGCCTCCACCCAGGCCGTGGGCAGCCCCAGGGCATCGGTGCGGTCGACCGGAAGACGCGGCAGCAGGGCCTGCAGGCGTTCCATCAGGAGCGGATTCCGGGCGCCTCCCCCGCAGCAGTAAACCTCGGCCCCGGCGCCGCCCGTTTCCCGCCGGAGGCAATCCGCAGCTGCCCGCGCCGCCAGTTCCACCAGCGTTGCCTGCACGTCCTGGGGCGCATGGCGTTGCACGGCCGGGTGGGCATCGAGCCAGCCCAGGTGGAATTCGTCGCGCCCCGTGCTTTTGGGAGGCAGGCGGTCAAAGTAGGGATGGGCGAGCAACGCTTCCAGTAATCCGGATTGCACGACGCCGGTACGACCCCAGGCGCCGTCCGCGTCGAATGGCCGCTGCAGGTGCCGTTCGGTCCAGCCGTCCAGCAGGACGTTGCAGGGACCGCAGTCGTAACCGCGCAGGGCCTTGCCCGGCTGCAGCAGGGTGAGGTTGGAAATGCCGCCCAGGTTGAGGATCACGCGGGTGCGGTCCGGGACGCCAAACTGGGCGGCATGGAACGCCGGCACCAGGGGGGCACCCTGCCCGCCCGCAGCCACGTCGCGGGAACGGAAGTCGGTGACCACCGTGATGCCGGTCAGCTCCGCGAGCCAAGCCCCATTGCCCAGTTGCAGCGTGAAGCCTTCCCCCGGGCGGTGGCGTACCGTCTGGCCGTGGCAGCCGATGGCCCGCACGTCAGCGGCCTTCAGTCCCGCGTTGCGGAGGGCTTCCAGGGTGGCGTCGGCATAGCAGCGTGCCAGGGCAATGCCGGCCTGCGCCGCCTGTTCCAGCTCGTCGTGCCCCCCTGGCCGGTTGAGGGCCAGCAATGCGGTGCGCAGGGCGGGCGGAAAAGGGTGCGAGGACTGTCCCAGGAGCTGCACGGTCTGCGGGGAAAACCGCACCAGCACAGCATCCACGGCGTCCAGGCTGGTGCCGGACATGAGCCCCGCATAGACCTTGGCGCTCATGGATTATTCGAACTTGGCGAGGGTATCGCCACGAATGGCGTCGAGTTCCTGGACGAGGGGCGCAGTGGCCGCAAGGAATTGGGATCTGGCATGACCGCTCAAGCTCGCGGTGGCATG
>JAKBAT010000107.1 GCA_021808815.1 Pseudomonadota bacterium | reverse complement strand
CTACGCCAATTACCCGTAAAGCAACAGGGAAATGGCGCCGGATGACCAACAGGCGTCGAGGCGTGGCAGGCCTCAGGGACGGCCCGTGCGGAACCGCGTCATTCGGACACCACCACGCCTTCCGACAAGGTTTCCAGCGTGGTCTGGAGGCGGGCCTCCCGCGTTTGCCTGGGCCATGAGCTCGGCGCGGTGGGTGAGCAGGGAGAGGATGTCGGAGGACAGTATGCGCAGTTGTTCCGATTGGAGGTGCCGCAGCCGCAAACGGGTGAATTGCAAGGGTCTGGGCAGAAGCGTTCGCAACGGCTAGGATTCACACCATGGACATTGCATTCGGGAGGGGGAACATCATGAACAAGCGCACTGCGGAACTGTATGACCGGACCGTGTTTGACAATGCCCTGCGCGCGCTCCAGAAACTGGGCCCGGAAAAGTTTGCCGATTTCTACGTGCAGGAGCATGCCAACGAGGCGGAAGCCCTGGCGGAACAGCTCCAGCGCAAACTGATGCAGACCCGCCCCTCCGGCGGGTGAGCCCGCCTCGGGAGTCCCGGGTCGATGGGGATCAGCGGCGGGTGCGGGTGATGCGGATGGGGGGTTGGTCCCGCGGGTTATCGCGCGGCCAGCATTTGTAGAGCAGTCCCCAGGAGAGAACGGCGAGGCCCCAGGACAGGGCCTTGGCGAAGAGGGAACTGAAAATCAGCATGCCCAGCTGCACCGCCGCCGCAAACGCGGTGAGATGCAGTGCCAGCAATGCCGATGCGATGAATGCGAAGGGAGAGTTTTTGATCATGGGGGTGCACTCTAGCGCAAGCCCGGGGGCTTGTCGATGTGGGGGTCACCGCGGGGGCGACATGGCGAACCGGTGCCACTGGAGCGCGCACTGGCCCAGGGCCCATCCGATGGCAAGGCCTGCCACATCGGCGACCCAGTCTTCCACGTCCCCGGTGCGCCAGCCCGTGAGGGCCTGCAGCACTTCGATGGCCGCACCAAAGAGGGCGAGGCCGGCGAGCAGGCGCAAGGTCTTTTCCGGGGGGTAGCCCAGGCGTCCCAGCAGAAACAGCGTGGCGAAGGCCAGGGCATGCTGGGCCTTGTCCCACCAGTCGAAGAGGACTGCGGGCAGGGTGTTGCTGGGGACCTGAGTGAGCACCAGCACGGCGGCAAAGGACAGCCAGAACGCCCGACGCGAGGCGGATTGGAAGCGGGGGCGCAGCGGGCAGGCAGGCATGGGGCGTGTCATGGCGGGAAACCTGACCTATGATAGCCGATTGTGACCGCAAACCGAGACAGGAGAATTGCACCGATGCCTTACATGATCGAAGCCTGGGATGCGCCGAACCAGGCAGCACAGCGCCAGGCCATCCGGCCCGTCCACCTGGAGTACCTGGCCCGCCATGCCCCCTTTCTGCTGGCGTGCGGCGCCAAGCTGACGGAGGACGGCAGCACGGCCACGGGCAGTTTCTACATCGTGGACACGGACGTGCGGGAAGAGGCCCAGCGCTTCATCGAAGGGGACCCCTTCCACGGGGCGGGAGTGTTCGGGCGGGTGGTGCTGACGCGCTGGCGCAAGTCGTACCTGGACGGGCGTTCCTTCCTCTGAAGGTCCTCAGCGTGCCGGCACCATGCGCCAGGGTTGCGGGCACTGGGGCACGTACGGGTAATAGCCCTGTGCGGCGTCACAGTAGTACCACGCGGGCATCGATGCCTGGGGCATGGGTGCTGCCGCTGCATAATAGGGCGCCGGCGGGGCTGCCGTCTGGACCACCACGGTCGTGGGCGCAGGATAGGCCGCGTAATAGGGCGGCCAGTAGTAATAGGGGCGGGCAAGGCTGGCGCCGATCAGGGTGCCGCTCATCAGTCCCATGCCGAAGCCCCAGCCCCGGTCGGCAGCAGCGGGCAGGGTAACGGTCAGGCCGGCGCAGGCCAGCAGAATCCAGAGCGATTTTTTTCCCGGGGCGGTCATGATGGTCTCCCAATGGTGTTTTCGTCACCATTAGAATGGAAGTGCCGGTTAAAGTTTGCAAATCCGGTGAAAATTTTTGTCAAGCGGCAGGGCCCGGCGCGGCGTCCCGCCTCCTCGTTCCGGTGTATGCTGTAGCGCACTGCGTACGGCAGTGACCACTTGAGGAGGCAACACCATGAAAAGAATCCTGTTACGTTCCTGTGTCGTGGGGGCATTGCTGCTGGCCCCGCCGGTCTTCGCTGCGGATGGGTCCATCTCCATCCTGTCCCCCAAGGACGGTGCCACGGTCATGGGCAGCGCCCAGAATGCCCTGGAATTCAACCTGAAGCAGAGCCCGCAGGGGCATCACCTGCACGTCTACGTGGATGACAACAAGCCCATCATCGTGCGCCAGGTCACCGGCTGTCCCTGCAAGGTGGAACTGCCTGCCCTGTCGCCCGGCGAGCATACGGTAGTGGTCAAGGAAGCCACGGCGGGCCATGCCCCCACGGGCGTGGAAGCCACGGTGCATTTCACGGCCAAGTAAGCGCGCGTGCAAAACCTGAGTTATGCCCTGATCCAGCTGCTCCACAATTTTGGGGCAGCCGGGATACTGGGGCTGGCCGGGTTTGGCCTGTGGTCAGGACGCGCGCCGCGGTCCACCCGCGGCCTGCTGGGGTTATGGCTGCTGCAGGGGGGCAGTGGCGCCGCCTTCGGCCTCGTCACCTACCATTTCGAACATGCCCTGCCGGACATCCACGGGGTGGCCGTGGCGGCACTGGGGCTCAAGGTCACCTGCGTGCTGCTGGGGCTTACGCTGGCCCTGCGCCCCCCGTCACGGGGATGGCTGCTGTGGGGGGGGTCGGGGATCCTGGGCGCGACCGCCCTGGGGGCGGCCGCCTTCCTGCGCTGGTACTCTTAGAGCTTGTCGTGGGCTTCGTGCAATAACTGCTTGAGGTGGCCCAAAAGGCCGCTACTGCCTTGGCCGGCGTCCAGCTTTTTCTGGACGCTGTCCATTTCCTTCCGGATGTCCCGGTAGTCCCCATAGCCCAGCAGTTTACCCAGTTTGAGCTGTTCGTCCGCCTGCTTGAGGTGCGCGCTGGCCTGGGCGGCATTCTTCTTGGGATCGCTGTCGAGCAGGGCCTGCGCTTCCTCCACATCCGTTTCTGCCTTCATGGGCGGCAGGGGAATGATGGTCTCCTTGGTCACCACCAGATGCAGGGCGTCCGAAAGCAGTTGCGCGGCGGACTGTGTATGTCCGGCCTGGATTTCCTGGCTGGCCTTGCGGATGGCTGCCGGGTAGCTGTCCAGGGGCAGGTACTGGGTGGTGATGCGGATTTCGCTGGCAAGCGGATGCAGCAGTGCCTTGGCCTTCTGGACGTCATCGGCGGCCAGTGCCTTGCGGGCCTCGTTCAGCGACTCACGCACCGATTTCGGGTCGGCGTTGATGTCCTGCGTGGCGATATGCACATTCATGGGAACCTGCTTCAGGTGCGGATCGCGCGCCAGGACCACGTCCAGTTTGCCGGAGGCGTCCTGCAAGGCCTTGTAGGCAGTGTCCTTGTCCTGGTGAGCAAGACTCATGATGGCCACCAGCATGTCTTCCTCGGCAATCATGGCTTCGTTCACCAGCGCGGCACGCTGGTGGGCCAGGTGTTCCGCGGCCTCCCGGTTGACGTGGTCCTGTTCCTGGGGAGTGGTGGAGGCGGCCCAGACCGGGGACTGGGGCAGGAGGGCCGCACAGACGGCCAGCGGGAGCAGACGAAGAAAGGGAGAGGCCATGGTGGTTCCTTATATGTGCGTGGTGAAGCCGGAGACTCTACGGGGGGGGCCGGGGCAAAGTATGGCGCCCCTGAAAACAACTGTAAGCAAATGTTGCGGTTTTCCTGTGATGTAAATTTCTGTGAAGTTGGCGCTGCCCGCTTGCTTTCGGGGACAAAATATGGGATATTTTCACATATCGAGCACGGATTGTCCCCACGAGAGAGGAGAGTAACATGGAACACATTGAATTTTCAGATAATTTTGGAATCGATCATTTTGGCGGTGACGGGCATGGAGACGGTGAAGGACGCGGTCTGGGTGCCTGGATGGGCATGGATGGGCATGGAGACGGCGAAGGGGATGGCCTGGGATTCCTGATGGCCGCCTTCGGCGGTTTCGGCCATGATGGCGGCGGTGACGACGGTTTTGCCAGCGCTGGTGCTGCCGAATACGGTTTTACCGTGACCAACGGACAGGTCACGGCCATGGACCGGGTTTTTGGCACCCTGACATTGCCCGAACATATCCCGTCCGATGCCACCTTTGCGGTGAACGCCACCACCGGCGTCATCACGGAAACCCTCACCGGATCGACGGCGGTGGAATCCGTCGTCTACACCCCCGATGCCGGCACGAGCGGCGTCTACCAGGTGACCCAGGAAACCACCACTTTCACCAATCCTTCCACCACCACACCCTCCGGTGCCACCCATGGGGTGAGTTTCACGATCAACGGCAGCACCGTGACGGGCATGCAGGAAGTGGTGAGTTTTGGCAATTTCAGCGCCTCCGAAACTGTGTCTCTGTCCCCCCTCACCCTGTTCAGCGTCTCGGGGAACACGGTCACTGAATCCACCCTGCAGGGCAATACCATCGAGACGAACGTGTACACGGAAGCGACGGGCAGCACCCTGTATGCCAAGGCGTCCGATGCCAGCACCTTCATTTTGCCGGGCACGTCCACCACGGCGCTGGATGTGAATGTCCACGACCAGGCCAACTTCACTATCGGTACCAGTGGCAACGTGACCCAGGTGCAGGCTGTCTCCGCCAATGGGGTGACCACCACCCTGACGTTCCCCAGCACGGTGACATTCCAGCAGGTCGCTCCCGGCTTCGTGCAGGAAACCGTGACGGCGGGCACGAACAGCAATTTCGTGCTGTTCTACCAGGGCGAGAGCGGTGCCCCCTACACGGAAATTGCCCACGGCAGTGGCAGCACCGTGGATCTGGTGGGCGTGAAGGCGCAGCTGGCCGAGATCCCCTCGGGCTTGACCGCCTTGCTCTGAGGCAGAAGTTGCGTTGCGTCGGGGCGCCTCCGGTGCGAGGCGCCCCGCTGTGCGACTGACCTACACCTATTGTGCCAGCATGCACATCGGCCTATAGTTCCAAAAAAAAACAATCAGGACTCCCGAGCACCGGGAGCACTCCCTTCCCATGCCCTCGGATGCTGCGCTGCCGTCCCTCCAGAACCTGATGACCGGGCTGGAAGCGGCTGCAGACGCGACCGCCGCCTACATCTACCTCAAGGACCTCGAAGGCCGCTACACCTGGGTGAGTCAGAGTGTGTGCGACTTTTTTGGCAAGCCCCGCGCGCATATCCTGGGCCTGGATGATACGGTGCTGTTCGACGCTGCCTTTGCCCGTTCCCTGCGCCAGGACGACCTGCAG
>JAKBAT010000106.1 GCA_021808815.1 Pseudomonadota bacterium | reverse complement strand
CATCATTTTGTGTACTTCGATCTTTTCCAGGGGCAGTCCGGAGGTGCTGGCCGCCGCTTCCATGGAAGCTTCGCCATGCTGCGTCGACGTCCAGATTTCCAGAAAACCGTCGGACCGGAACCAGGCCGTACAGGTTTGCGGTTCCAGGGTCGCGTGATTGAGATAAGGCGTGTGATATTCCGCTTCGATGACCCTGGCAGCACTGGCAAGCCCCGACTGGACATCGCCCATATTGCGGGCCCGGGGCAGGTTATCGGCCTCCAGGCCTTCCTGCAGCATGGCCATGATGCTGGCATTGTCTGCATGGGCACCGGCCCCTTCCTCCCACTGAATGTCCAGACGCTTCAGCGCTTCATTGGCCCGCCACCAGCTGTCCGCCACCACGGCCACGAAGTCTGGGGCACGCACCACCTGCTTCACCCCCCGCATGCGTTCGGCTGCACTCGTATCCACACTGCCCAGACGGCCTCCGAATACCGGACACTGGGCGATGGAAGCGTGCAGCAGTCCCGGCAGGGAAACATCCACGCCAAACACCGGTTTTCCGAGCACCTTGTCCGGAATGTCGAGTCGGTGTACCGGTTTGCCCGCGATTTTCCAGTTCCTGGGATCTTTCAGCGGAACGTCGGTGGGGGGCTTCAACCGGGCGGCTTCGTCCGCCACCTGTCCGTAACGCAACGTGCGTCCACTGGGCTGATGCGTAATGACGCCCGTATCCGCCACACATTCCGTCACCGGCACACCCCAGCGCTCTGCCGCTGCCGCCACCAGCATCATGCGTGCGCTGGCCCCCGCTTTCCGCACGTAATCCTGGGAAGTCCGGATGCCCATGCTGCCGCCCGTGGACATGGAACCCCAAATGCGATTGCGGCGGAAATGCTCGTTGGGTGATGCGAATTCGGCACTCACCTTGGACCAGTCGCAATCAAGCTCTTCCGCCACGAGCTGGGCCAGCGCCGTAAAGGATCCCTGCCCCATTTCGGAACGGGCAATACGTACCACCACCCGGTCATCCGGGTAGATCAACATCCAGGCATTGACTTCAACCCCACCATTTTCCGCCGCCGTTACCGGCACCGGCATCCAGAATTCAAGTGCAAACCCTCCGCCCGCCAAAACGGATGCCTTGAGAAAATCACGGCGCGACACCTGCATCGTCATGGCGGTCTCCTCAGGGTTTCGGGTTGGAAGCCATGCCAGCCACGGCATGGATCGCCTTCCTGACCCGGGCATAGGTGCCGCAACGGCATAGATTGGTCATGGCGGCATCGATCTGGTCATCCGTGGGATGGGGATGGCGTTCCAGCAGGGCCACCGCCGTCATGATCATGCCGGTCTGGCAGTAACCGCACTGGGGAACCTCATGATCGATCCAGGCCTGCTGTACCGGATGCAGCCCGTGACGGGACAAACCTTCGATGGTGGTAATGTGTTTGCCGGTGGCGGCAGATACTGGCAAGGTGCAGGAACGCACAGGCTCGCCATCCAGATGAACGGTGCAGGCACCACACTGGGAAATGCCACAACCATACTTGGTGCCGGGCAGGTCGAGATGATCGCGCAGCACCCAGAGCAGCGGCATCTCGGGTTCCACGTCGACTGTACGCGTTTCGCCGTTGATGATCAGCTTGAGCATCGGTACCCCCTGATCCGCAGAAAGGGATGGCACACTATACCTCAGCTCCCGGCGATCGTGTTACTTGCGCAGCAGGGCGATGAGATGGCGATTGACGAGATGCCGCGGATGCACGTTCAAACGCCATTGCGTCCATTTTTCCCGATAGAGCGCCCCGCCCTTTTCCTGATGACGCAAGTCCCGGTAGAGCGCCCGCAAGCTGATCAACAGGATCAGTGGGTAAAAGAAACAAAACAGCACCACCGAAGATTTGCTCACATCACTGCGCAAAACCTCCAGGGACCGGAATCCGGCGATGGAAGAGAGGGCATTGAGCTGTTGAATGCCGATCAACCAGAGATGCCCGTAGTATTTCCTGCCATCCCCCTGGTCTCCCCATACCCCGCTGCTGACCCCACCCCAGGGCGTTGCCCTCAAATGCTCGCTTTCGAAACACAGGTAACTGAGACGCCCTTCGAGCGAACTGCGCGACGGGGTTGTCAGCAGCAGTTCCCCGCCTGGCTTGAGGATCCGGCAGATTTCCTGGAGGGTCAGCAGCTGGTTGGGCAGATGTTCGATCACTTCCTGCAGCACCACCATGTCCACCGACCCACTGGATATGGGCAACGGCTGCTGCACGTCGGCAAATTGCGGCGGGTCTTTCAGCTTGCAGGATTCGGGGAACAGATCAAACGCCAGTACCCGGGCTCCCAGCGCTTGCAGCAAAGCCGTCGTACGCCCATCCCCGCAGGCAAGGTCCACCACCACCTTTCCCGCCAGGTCGGAACGTGTCGACAAATAGCGCTCCACGCAGGCATGCACGCCCTTCTTGAGGGCTTGTTCAAAAAGCTCTGCTTCCTCTGTCATCCCACATCACCCTGACGGAACAATTGTCTTCAGTATCTCGATTCTAGGGTTGTCCCACCCGGAAAAATATGTGGGAGTGTTACAAAGCCACCAGTTTACGGGGAATGGAACAGGCTCAGGAAGGTTTCGTCCTGCCCTGCCGCGAACACAGGAGAATGCAGACAAGGATGAAGGCCAGCAGAACGAAGGAAGCCGTATACCGGCTCAGCGCCAGGCCACCGGCATCCAGCGGCTTGTCCAGGAAGTCCCCCAGGACCGCCCCCAATGGACGGGTCAACACGAATGCCGACCAGAACAGCACAGTCCGCGACAGGGAAGACCAGAAATATGCCAGTACGACCAGCACCAGCAGCCCACCAAACAACAGCGCACCGCCTCCATACCCCAGGCCCGCAGTGTCTGCCGTCCAGTCACCCAGGGCCGTGCCCAGCGTCTGGGAGAACATGATCGTCAGCCAGTAAAACATTTCTGCACGGGGCTCACGCACCGAATCCACGGCCACCGAACCCAAAGTGCGATACCAGATGCCCAATGCAGCGAGCAACAACACCGACAACAGCAGCGCTCCCCCGGCATAGCCGATACCCAGGGAGCGGTCTGCAAAATCAGCCAGCGTGGTCCCCACCATGGTGGTGGCAATGATGGTGGTCCAGTAAATGGCCGGATGGAACCTGTTTACCCGGATCTGCAGCAGCACGGCCATCAGGAACAGGAGCGCGAAAATGCCCGTCCCTACAAGATATCCGAGGTTCATGGACATGGACACCGCATCCCCCCCCGTTTCTCCCAGGGTGGTCGCCGCGATCTTGATGATCCAGAAGACAAGCGTGACAGGAGGGACTTTACTCGACGTGGAGACACCGCTGTCCTGGGCAGAGAATGCTTTCATGTTTCCCCAAAACCAAATTAGACAACAGATCCGCAGCATTAAATCCCAAAACTGAGACACCACGATGACAGAGGGGCAAAAGCAACTGGCCCCATGACGGGGGACATCATGGGGCCAGGGTTTTGAGGGATCAGGACAGGCTATTTCTTCAGTGCCGCCGCCGGATTCAGGCTCGTGATGCGGCCGCTTTCGGTTCCTGCCGATTCGTCGATCACGGCATTGATCAGGGTGGGTCTGCGCAACCGGATGGCTTCTTCCATGCCTTTGCGCAACTCCGCCGTCGTCGCGGCATACACGCCCACGCCGCCGAACGCTTCCATCAGTTTTTCGTAGCGCGAATCCTTGACAAACACTGTCGGGGCCACATCGGCACCCCCTCCCAGGTTCTTGTCAGTCCCGCGATAGACCCCGTTGTTGTTGAGGATCACCACGCACACCGGAAGGTTGTAACGACAGATGGTTTCCACTTCCATGCCACTGAACCCGAACGCACTGTCGCCTTCGACCGCGATCACGGGCTGGCCCGTTTCGACCGCCGCGGCCACGGCAAAGCCCATGCCGATGCCCATGACACCCCATGTTCCCACATCCAGGCGCTTGCGCGGTTTGTACATGTCGACGATGGAGCGGGTAAAGTCCAGCGCGTTGGCGCCTTCGTTGACCAGCATGGCATCCGGATTCGCCTTGATGATGTCACGCACCACATTCAACGCACTGTGGAAATTCATCGGGCTGGGATCCTTGGCCAGGGTCTCGGCCATCTTGGCCACGTTCTTGTTCTTGCGTTCGGCCACGGCATTCAACCATTCCGCCGGAGGCTGTGCCCACTGGCTGCCCATGCCGGCGAGCAGCGCCGACACACAGGAACCGACGTCTCCCACCAGGGGGGCATCGATACGCACGTTGCTGTCCATCTCGGTTGCAGCAATGTCGATCTGGATGAATTTCTGTCCACCCCAGTCCTTGTGGCTCTTGCCGCCCCAGGTTTTGCCCTTGCCATGGGACAACAGCCAGTTCAGGCGCGCTCCGATCAGCAACACCACGTCCGCTTCAGGCAACACGAAAGAGCGGGCTGCCGATGCCGATTGCGCATGGGTATCCGGCAGGATCCCCTTGGCCATGGACATGGGCAGGTACGGAATGCCCGTCTTCTCCACCAGCGTACGGATTTCCTCGTCCGCCTGGGCATACGCCGCACCCTTGCCCAACAGGATCAGGGGCTTTCTGGCGCCCTTGAGCAGGTCCAGCGCGCGCTGCACGGCTTCGGGTGCCGGGATCTGGCGCGGCGACGGGTCGACCACCTGGATCAGGGATTTCTTGCCGGCTTCGGCATCCATGATTTGCGAGAACAGCTTGGCAGGAAGGTCCAGGTAGACACCGCCAGGGCGGCCCGAGACGGCAGCCCGGATGGCGCGCGCAATTCCCACGCCGATATCTTCCGCATTGAGCACCCGGAATGCCGCCTTGCACAATGGCTTCGCAATGGCCAGCTGATCCATCTCTTCATAGTCGCCCTGCTGGAGGTCAACGATCTCCCGTTCGGAAGACCCGGAGATCAGGATCATCGGGAAACAGTTGGTGGTGGCATTGGCAAGCGCCACCAGCCCATTGAGGAAACCGGGGGCAGAGACCGTCAGGCAAACGCCTGGCTTGCCACTGAGGAAGCCGGCGATGGCAGCAGCATTCCCGGCATTCTGCTCATGACGGAAGGAAATGACCCGAAGGCCTTCCGCTTGGGCCATGCGGGTCAAATCGGTGATCGGGATCCCTGGAAGGCCATAAATTGTCTTGATTCCATTAAGCTTCAGGGCGTCGAGGACGAGGTGAAAACCATCGGTAAGGACTTGTGATTCGGCGTTGTTCGTCATGATGAGGTTTCTCTTTCGTTTTAATCGGCGTAGTGAATTATGTTGTCGACGCGTCCGCGTTCTCTATTTGGGTGGAACACGCATAACGCGTTATTTATGGTTTTAAAGTATTGCAGGAAATACAGCCGGGTACCATTGACGGCGGTCAAGTTTCAGAACAATCGCAAAGGACCATTGACCGCGATCAATTTTTGGCGTTTTTCCGGCCGGTTGGGGAGACTT
>JAKBAT010000105.1 GCA_021808815.1 Pseudomonadota bacterium | reverse complement strand
CTCGGCGCTTTTCCCCTGCGGTTCCATCACGGGTGCCCCCAAGCTCAAATCCATGGAACTGATCCGTGAACTTGAAACCTCGCGCCGCGGCCCCTACTGCGGGGCCATTGGCTGGATCAGGCCCGGTGGTCGTGCACAGTTCAATGTCGCCATCCGCACGTTGTTGCAGGACAAGAAGACCGGAGAGATGACCTGCGGGTTGGGTGGCGGCATTACCTGGGATTCGCGCAGCGGGGAGGAATATGCGGAGGTGCTGACAAAATCCCGCTTCCTGGATTTCAACCCCCAGGACTTCGAATTGCTCGAGACGATGCGCCTCGAGGATGGTGCCTTCTGGTTGCTGCCATACCATCTCGAACGATTGCATCTCTCGGCCAGTGTGCTGGGGTTTCCCACGCCCACGGATGCACTGCAGTCCCTCCTGGCGCAGTGCGCGGCCCAGTACCCTTCCGGAACATTCCGGGTACGCCTGCGCTACAGCCGGGAGGGAAACGTCCATCTGGAAGCCTTTACCCTGCACGATCCCACCGTGACGCCCGTGACGGTAGTACGGGCGCGCGTGCCGGTCAGTTCACCGCCCCTGTTCCTGCAGCACAAGACCACGCGGCGTTCCCATTACACGCACTGTGCCGCCGACGTCCTGCAACCGGAGGACTACGATGTGCTATTGTGGAACGCGCTCGGCGAGGCGACCGAATTCACCCGCGGCAATCTGGTGTTTGAAATGCAGGGCATGCGCTTTACGCCTCCCCTGGGCTCTGGATTGTTACCCGGCACTTTCCGTCGGCACCTGCTCGAAACGGGTGCCATCACGGAAAGACCTGTCCTGCTGGAGGACTTGTCGAAGGCAGACAGGTTGTGGTTCATCAACAGCGTACGGGGATGGGTCCCAGTCACGCTGCGCCATGATTTGAGGACGCAATCCTGATGCGTGCATTGCTTTTGGTGTTGATGCTTGGCGGCCTGTCGTCCGTGTGCGCGGAAGAGGTGGTACGACTGGGCAACCTGAAATTGGCCCACTTTGGTGCGGTGGGCTATATCAAGGAAATTGCTCCCCAGTGCGGGCTCAAGGTGGAGGAAAGGCTGTTTGCCAAGGGCCCGGACATCATGCAGGCCATGATTGCGGGCGAACTGGATGTGGGGGCCACTGCATCCGAGGCGGCCATTTCAGGGCGTGCGAATGGTGTCCCCATTTATGTCGTGGCAGGCTTTGCCCGGGGAGGCGCCCGCCTGGTGGGGCGTTCCGACCTCAACCTCACGACGGTGGAAAGCCTGAAATCCCGCAAGGTCGGCGTGACCCGGGGCGGGATACAGGAAGTTCTCCTGGCCGCCGAGCTGTCACAGCACCACATGACCTGGTCGGACCGCCCCGGCAAGGATGTGCAGATTGTCTACCTGGCTTACCCCGACCTCAATCAGGCGCTCATGCAAAAAAACGTGGATGCCATCATGCAGAGCGAACCCTATTCTTCGCAGGCACTGGCCCAGGGATGGGGCAGGGAAATTCTCAAGCCCTATGACACGCCCATCGGCGAACCCGTGCGCACCCTGGTCATGACGGAGTCCTTTTACGCACGGCGGGCCGTTGCACAGAAATTCATGGATTGTTTCGTGCGGGCCACCAAAACCTTCATCGACCATCCGGATGTGGCGGAATCCTACGTGCGGGATTCCATTTTCAAACACCAGCTGTCCAGCGCGGAATTCCGCGCGGCCATGTCCAATTCTCCCTACACCTACAACATCACGGCCGAACATTTGCAGCATACTGCCGACACCATGTTCAAATACGGCATCGGCAAAATGCCGGCAGCGCCCGTGGCACGCGAGTTCGTCAAAACGGACCTGCTGGAGGCCGCCAAGCAATCCCTGGGAGTCAACCCGTGAGGTCCTGGTACGAGCGCCTGGCGGGCCTGCCGCTCATCCTGGGGGTACTGGCGCTGTGGGAAACCGTGGGCCTGGCAGGCTGGGTCAACCCCAAGATCCTGCCCCCGCCCCATGCCGTCATTGCCAAGTGGTGGGAATACCTGACGCCTCCCCAACCGTACGACCCTGAAGCCGAAAGCCGCCTGTCCTGGCTGTTTTCAGGTGAACTGATCCAGGATGCGGAAGGCAGCCTCTACCGCGTCCTGGCCGGATTCATCGTGGGTTCCCTGCTCGCCGTTCCCCTGGGTCTCCTCATGGGCGCGAGCCCGCGCGTGTACCGCTGGAGCAACCCCCTGATCCAGATCCTGCGCCCCATTCCACCCATCGCCTACATTCCGCTGTCCATCCTGTGGTTCGGCCTGGGCAACCCGCCTGCCATTTTCCTGATTGCCATCGGGGCATTTTTCCCGGTGCTGATGAACACGATCGCCGGGGTCCGTGCGGTGGACGGCATATTCCTGCGTGCCGCCCAGAACCTGGGGGCCTCCCCTTACACGACGTTTCGGCGCGTGATCCTGCCGGCCTCTGCACCCTACATACTGGCCGGCATGCGCATCGGCATCGGCACGGCATTCATCGTGGTCATCGTGGCTGAAATGATCGCCGTCAACAATGGCCTGGGATTTCGCATACTGGAAGCACGGGAATATTTCTGGTCCGACAAGATCATCGCCGGCATGCTGTCCATCGGGTTGGTGGGCCTGGCCATCGACCAGGTGATGAGCCGCCTCAACAATCATCTGTTGCGCTGGCATCGCGGGCTGGAGCATTGACGTGCCCCCGGCCATTGCCCTTCAGGACGTCCACAAAGCTTTCCCCGGGGCCCAGGCGCCCATAGTGGCCTTGCAGGACATTTCGCTGACCGTGCCCACTGGCCAGTTTGTCTGCCTCCTCGGCCCTTCCGGATGCGGAAAATCCACGTTGCTGAATGCCGTGGCCGGCTTTTCAAAACCCGACAGGGGCAGCATCAGCGTCAACGGCAAACCCGTCGTGAAACCGGGGCCCGATCGTGGCATGGTCTTCCAGGAATATGCGCTCTTTCCCTGGATGACGGTGGCGCAGAACGTGGGGTTTGGCCTCGATATCCAGGGTCTCCCGAAGGCCCAATGCCAGCGCCGGGTGTCGGCGTTGCTCGCCCTCTTCAAGCTCTCGGAATTTGCGGAACGCTATCCCAAGGAACTGTCAGGGGGGATGCGCCAACGGGTTGCCATTGCCCGCATTCTGGCACTGGATTCCCCCATTCTCCTGATGGACGAACCTTTCGGCGCGCTCGATGCGCTCACCCGCCGTTCGTTGCAGGACGAACTGTTGCGCATCTGGTCCGAGCTGGGCAAAACAGTGCTGTTCGTGACGCACAGCATCGAGGAATCCATTTTTCTGGCGGATCGCATCGTGGTGATGACCTATCGCCCCGGCACCATCAAGCGCGACCTCGTGGTGGAGTTGCCGCGACCCCGTGATCCGGCCGCTCCGGAATTCAACCAGCTCAAGCGCACCCTGTCCGATCTCGTCATGTCGGAACAAACCCGCCATGAAGCCGCCGAGCGCCATGCATTCGCCACCGACTGATTCCGACGCCCCGCTCGTGCTCATGGTGGCCCCCAACGGCGCCTACAAAACCCATGCGGATCATCCCGAGCTTCCCCTCACCCCAGATGCGCTGGCCCTGACCGCACGGCACTGTCTGGAGGCCGGGGCCTCGATGCTGCACTTGCACGTGCGTGACCGCGAGGGACGGCATGTCCTGGAGGCCCAGGCTTACCAGGACGCCATCCACGCCATTCGCCAGGCGGTGGGCAACGACCTGATCATCCAGATCACTTCGGAGGCGGCGCAACGCTATCACCCTTCCGAGCAGATGGCCGTCGTTCGCGCCGTACACCCGGAAGCGGTTTCCGTGGCACTGCGCGAACTGGTTCCCGATGCCGCTTCCGAAACGGCAGCAGCACCGTTTTTCGAATGGTTGCACCGGGAAGGCATCATGACCCAGTTCATCCTGTATTCCCGGGAAGAACTGGCCCGCTTTCTCCTGCTGCGCCAGCGTGGCCTGCTCCCCGCCACTGCTGATTCCGTGCTGTTCGTACTCGGGCGTTACAGGACGGGGCAACACAGCGATCCGCAGGATCTCCTGCCATTTCTCGAAACCCTGGGAAACCAGCCGCTGCACTGGGCCGTGTGCGCCTTCGGAGCACAGGAGGCCGCCTGCCTGACCGCCGCCATGACCCTCTCGGGCCATGTGCGCACCGGGTTTGAAAACAACCTGCGGCTACCCGGCGGGGAACTCGCCCGGGACAATGCCCAACTGGTGGACCTCATTGCCCGCCAGGCACAGCAGCTTGGCCGCCCTCTTGCCCGTGCGGATCATGTACGTGCCCTGTGGGCATGGGCATGACCTCTTCCCCTTCCGACTGCAGGGATTGCACCGGTACTGGAATGCGTACATCGCCGGAAGGTTCGAAGTGGAGGGTCAGCTCTACTGCGGAGCCCACCTGCAGGGGTCCGTGCAATGACTCCAGCATCAGGTGCTGCCCGCCAGGTGCCAGCACCAACTGACCGTGGGCCGGGATCACGAATGAGGGCGCATGATGCATGTGGGTCATGTCACCGCTGTGTTGCGTCTGGTGCAATGTCACCTGGTCCGCGGCGGTGCAGCGGGCCTCGGTCAGCACTTCAGGCTGGTCGCCATCGTTTTCAATGGTGAGGTACACCGCACCCACTTCCTGTCCCGGTACCGTGGCACGGGCAAAGGCATGGTGGAGGGTCAGGTGCTTGAAGTGGGTCGGTGCTGCCCCGGCAAGCATGGGCAACCCGGCCACGGCACAGAGTGCCAGGAACAGGCGTGTGGAAACAGGAAGGCGCATGGGAGTCATCTCTCGTTCAGTAAAGGGGTAATGGCCTGATCCAGGGCCGTTGCAGTGATGCCGGACGCATCCCCGTCCCAGGCATCCAGGCGCAAGCGACCCTGACGGTCGATCACGAAAGTCAGCGGAATGCGCCAGATACGCCCGTAACCTTTCACTTTGGCATCCTGGATCGATGCGGCCGGAAAGCTGAACTGGCGCATGATGACGCGTGCCTTTTCCAGGTCGGCTGCATCATCCACGGTAATGGCAATCAGCTCCAGACCCTCTCCATGGTGCTGGCGGTAATATTGTTCCATCGCCGGCATTTCGGCACGGCAGGGGACACACCAGCTGGCCCAGAAATGCAGCATGACCACTTTTCCCACAGCCTGGGATGGCGTGAAGAGGGCACCGTCCAGAAGCCGAACTTCGTAGGGAGGAGCCGGTGCGCCTGTCTCGATGGCCTGAACGGCCATGGCGCTCCCGCACAGCAGCCCGCCGGCCAGGATCCATCGCAATGCTGTTCTGTTCCAATGCATCGACACCTCCCCTGTCAGAAATTATAAGTCAATCCTGCACTGGCAATCTGCCGCGGCACCAGTTGGATGCCGTTGACCTGTTGGTACAGGGGAAGATACAGGAGCAGATTGCCCTGTACTCGGGAAGTGAAGGCCACCAGGAAGCCAGGGGTCAGGTACAGCGATTTCGAGCCGGTATTCAGGGGGTCTGCCATGGCGCCACTGTCGGCACGACGGTAGGTAAGATTCCATTGCAGCAACGGGGT
>JAKBAT010000104.1 GCA_021808815.1 Pseudomonadota bacterium | reverse complement strand
TGTGTTACTCACCCGTTCGCCACTCGCCACCAGGGTTGCCCCCGTGCTGCCGTTCGACTTGCATGTGTAAAGCATGCCGCCAGCGTTCAATCTGAGCCAGGATCAAACTCTTCAGTTCAATCTCTGCATTACTCCCCTCTCGGGGTCCACTCAAAGCTTCCTAGACGGATTTACTTCTCGTGGGCACTGCTGTATTTCTTGCACCCGCAGCACCCACACCTATCGGTTATCACATTATTAAAGAACGAACTGTCTGGTTGCGGGGGTAGGATTTGAACCTACGACCTTCGGGTTATGAGCCCGACGAGCTGCCAGACTGCTCCACCCCGCGTCCGTCGAGTAGAGTTCGCTACTATAGCAGTGGCTATCAGTCACTGTCAAACGAAAATCGCCCCAAAGGCCGTTTGCGACCGCCGGCAAGCGCGCGCAGATGGCTTGCCATCCCTTCCGGAATCACTGTTTCCTGCTCACGCTGGGGGCGCACCACGCCATTGGCAAACATCGTGGAAAAGCGCTGGAACGACGGGTACGGCAGCACATCCCCCACATCTCCAGCGACAATCCTGGCCTGCACACCCTGCCACCACCGGTAATCCAGCAAATCGGCATGGTAAGTCATGAACACCTGCCGAACACGCGGGTCCGTCAGGAGGAAATGCCCGAATTCTTCCGGAAATACGTCTTTGGGGTCCACCGAATACCATGGCTCGGCAGCCAGCTCATCCTCTTCATGGCGCGCCTGTGGAATTTTCCGGAAATTGCAGTGCACCAGGTAGTCGATTTCATCATAGTCATAAAACACCACCCGACCATAACGGGTCACGCCAAAATTCTTGTACAGCAAGTCGCCCGCGAAAATATTCACCGCAGCCAACTCCTTCAATGCATTGCCGAACTCCACCACGGCATGGGCCAACTGATCATCGTTTGCCTTATCGATGTAAATATTCAAGGGGACCAACCGCCGTTCAATATAGAGATGGCGGATCAGAAGCGTATCTTCGGTTTCTTCGATAATGGAAGAAGGCGCCAGGGTTCGCAGCTCCTGAAGCAGTGCCGGGGTAAACCGCCGCTTCGGGAAAGCGACGCCTGAATACTCCAGTGTGTCGGCCATACGCCCCACGCGATCATGGGATTTTACCAACTGGTACTTTTCCTTGACCTGGTCACGATTGATCTGTTTAGGAGGGGAAATCACATCCTTGATCACTTTGAAGACGTAAGGGTAGGACGGCAGCGTAAATACGGTCATCACGAGACCACGAATGCCGGGCGCCACAATGAATTCATCGTTGGAGTGTTGTAAATGGTGAAGAAAATCCCTGTAAAACAATGTCTTGCCTTGCTTATGCAAGCCCAGAATGCTGTACAGCTCACCTTTGGGCTTGTGCGGCAGCATGGAATGCAAAAAACCCACATAGGCAGAAGGGACTTCCATATCCACCAGAAAATAGGCCCGGCTCGAATTCACCAGAATCGCCAGTTGTTCCGTGGTCAGTAATACGGTATCCACCATGAGCCCACCTTTCTGGTCATGCATGATGGCCACCACAAAGGGGTACTGCTGTCCACCGTTGATTACCTTGCCCATGACATAGGCAGAAGTATTGCGGTAAAACACGGCACTCAACACCTGTATCTGGTGATTCGCCTCGAGCACCATGGGATAGGGCAGGTGCATGCGCCAGGCACGCAACAGGCGCCTGATGTCCCGCTGCAACTCATTGAAAGGGCGTCGAAAACCCGTGTTCTCCACAATGTTGCGGATGGTCGTCCGCAACCCGTCACGCAACGGGTAATAACAACGATAGGAAGGCGGTGTGGAATCGATGTGTTCCGTTGAGGCTGCTGGTCGCACGAAAATGAACGCATTGTGATAGTAAGAGCGATGCAGAATCTGGCAGCACACGGAATTGAAAAAGCTTTCCGCGAGCTCTGGCTGCTTGTGCTCCGTCAGCAAAACAATATATTCGCGCTTGATCTGCTGCCACACCGCATCGTCCAGCGAGTCTGCCGAAAATTCGCTGATGAGTCGATGCACGGCCTCCTGTACCCGAATGTCGTAAAATTTGATACGTTCGGTGGTCACTTGTTGCAACGCCCACCAGTCGGCTCGTTCGAACAGGGCAGAGGCTTCGCGCGCAGCTTCCCGGAACAGACGATAATGGCGATCAAATCCTTCCAGCAGCGCGCGAGCCACCACCCGGGCAGTCTCACCAGGGTGTCGCGAGGAAGGAGAGGTTTCGATGATCGAGGCAGGCATACTGACTGAAACTCCTAATTTCTGAGTGCATTCTAACATTCTCGAAACGCGGGCTCCGATGTCACCAACACGCATCCTTCTGTTGTTGTGTTTTTCTGAAACTCTCAGCATGGCGGGGTTTTCCACTGTCCCGGCATTGCTGCCTGTATTGCAGTCTGCCTGGCACTTGACTGCAAGTGAAGCGGGCATATTGGGAGGCAGTTATTTTGCAGGCTACATCCTCACCGTATCCTGGTTTTCTGTCCTGACAGATCGGGTGGATGCCAGAAAAATTTTCACCCTGGGAGCCTGCCTTAGCGGGGCAGGCAGCCTGGGATTTGCAATCCTTGCACAGGGATTCTGGTCAGCCTGCCTATGCCAGGCGGTGGCGGGTGCAGGCCTGGCGGGCACTTACATGCCCGGTTTGCGTACGTTGACGGATCGGGTGCCCACCACCCATCAATCACGTTTCATTGCGTTTTACACCTCCACTTTTGGGATCGGCACCAGCCTTTCCTATGCCGCTTCAGGATGGATCGCGGCACAATGGGGTTGGCCGGCCGCATTTCTCAACGCCGGCATACAACCGCTGCTGGCCGGTATCCTGGTCTGGGCGGGCGTCGGGAGCCGGACACCGCCTCCCCATCCCCATCGCTCCATGCTTCGGGCACAGTGGCAAGCGATGCAGGATTCCCGGGTGCGTTTCTACGTATGGGGGTATGCAGCCCACTGCTGGGAGTTGTTTGGTTTCCGTGCGTGGGTAGTGGCCATGCTGACCTACGCCGGCACCCAGGGTCACCTGCCGGTGTCGGCCGCCACCCTGGCGGCCTTGATCAATCTCGTGGGAATTCCTGCCAGCATTTTTGGCAACGAGGCCGCCACCCGCGGAAACCGGCAACGCCACATCTTTCGCGTGATGGTGATTTCAGGAGGGCTTGCCTGGCTTTCGGGCGGAGTCGCCGCCTATCCCCTTGTGCTGATATTGGTATTGCCCTTTTATTTTTGGTCTGTGATGGCAGATTCCGCTGCATTGACCGCAGGCCTCGTGGCCAGTGCCCCCTCCCATTCCCGTGGCGCGGCTTTGGCGGTGTATTCCTTTGCAGGATTTGGAGGGGGATTAATGGCGCCGATTTCTGCAGGCTGGATCCTGGGCCAATGCGGGGGCCAGGAATCCCCCTGGGCCTGGCTGCTGGCCTGGGGCAGTCTGGGTGTCTGGGGGCTGGTGCATGCCCTCCTCAACCGCTATTCAGTGCAACAGTAACAGGCGTGGAATCGCATCAACCTCAGACCAGAGTACGGCATTCTGTCCGTACGATCGCCCCAGCGCCTCACAGTCCGAAAAGGAAATGTCCAGTATCAGCAGGCAAGGCTCTCCTGCACACTCTCCCCCCGGGTCCTCCCCCACCCCTTCCAGAAATTTCCACCCCCGCATCATCACTTCCTGCCGCAGACGCTCCTGGGCCATCGTGTTTTCCAGGTCAGAACGAGGTTCGCTGCGGGGGTTATAGGCACTGACAAAGCCGGACATTCTGACCTTCTCGCGCTGCATCAGGCGATGCAAGGCAGGACAGTACTCTTCAATGTGCATGACAAAATCCACTCCCGCCGGGTCATGCACGCGATAATCGCTTTTCTTGTATATCGCCAGCAAATCAGGATCGATGCGTGTGGTCATGAATTTCACCATGGTGTTGTCGCGGTCCCAGACCCTCCGGCTGTTCATATTCAACCAGCAGCTGGTGGAGGGTTTCGAGCCTGACAGGTTTTGTCAGAAGTCCGTTCATGCCACATGCCATTGCCTGCCGTTGATCGGAATCAAACACGCAGCCTGTCATGGCAATGATCGGGATGGATCGGTTCGGGCCCGGCGTGGCCCGGATATGCGCAGCACTCTGGCAGCCATCCCGCCCGGGCATGCGCAAGTCGAGAAAGATCAGGTCGAAGGGACGGGTGGCCGCCAGCGCACAGGTGTTTTCGCCGTCCACTGCTTCTGCAACATCGTGTCCACGGCGCTGCAGAAGTTTGCACATCAGCACGCGGTTAACAGGTTCATCGTCTGCCACCAGCACCCGCAACGGCCTGGTTTGGGGCAAGCCTGGAGGCAGGCACGGGAGCGCTTCAGGATACGACACTGTCGTAAAGGGAAGCACCACACGCACGGTGGTCCCTTCTCCCGGAACGGAATGCAGCTCCAGGGTTCCTCCCATGCTACGCACCAGACCCTGCACAATTGCCAGCCCCAGCCCGGTCCCTGAACGCTGTTGAGGAAGCCCGTTCGTAATCCTTGAAAACCGCTTGAACAGATCGCCCTGACGTTCCGGAGGAATGCCAATGCCGGTGTCCGACACTTGCAGCAGCACCTGCTCCACCCCATTCCCGTCTGGTGCCAGCCGCCTCACCTGCAGGGAAACCTGGCCGGAATCGGTGTATTTGATCGCATTGGAGAGCAGATTGTGCAATATCTGGGACAAGCGGCCTGAGTCGCCCAGAACCTCTGGCAACCCCTCAATGCCTCGTACCACCTTGAAACTCAAACCACGCTGATGCGCCTGCAGGGCGTATACATGGTGACAGGTCTCAACAACTTCGTTCAGATGGAAGGGTAGCGGGTGCAGCCTGAATTCTTCCGACTCGATGTGGGAAACATCAAGTGCATCCCCTAACAGGCGGTCAAGCCTTTCGGTTTCTTCGCGAATCAGGCGCGCCTGAAACCGGTTCTCGCCAGCCGGCAAGGTTTGTTCCAGCAAGGTGGAAAAGCCCAGGATCCCTTGAAGTGGCGTTCGCAATTCATGGCTCAAGTGGGCCAGAAACTGATGCTGACGGGGCATGAAGTGGGGAGATTCCATTGACCCATCCGGCATTTCTTCAATCACACCGAAATAATGCCGGGGACCTTCGCCTGGATGGCGTATGACCGATAACGACGCCAATGCCCACACGATGCTCCCGTCACTGCGCTGATAGCGCTTATACCGCTTCAAATGGGGAATTTCGCCAGCAATCAGGCGGCGGATGCGCCGGGTATCAGCCGCCACATCTTCCGCATACGTAATGTCCGGCATGGCTTTCCCTTTCAGTTCCTGCAGGGTATACCCCAGAATTTCACAAGCCTTGGGATTGAGATGAACGAGACGCCCTTCGGCGTCGCACTGGAAAAAACCAACCGAAGCCTGGTGATAGATGGCAGAGAAACGCTTCGGCCCCCATCGGGCCTGCCAGAATGTCTGCAACCCTATGAAACACCCTCCTGCCAGCACCACGAACAAGAGGGAATCATTCATGGCTCTACCATCGCATCCGAATTCAGCATTGCCGTCAGTGCAACCAAGGCATCGGCACAGGCGCTCTGCAGTTGCTGC
>JAKBAT010000103.1 GCA_021808815.1 Pseudomonadota bacterium | reverse complement strand
GTGTGGGCGAGCTCGCGAAATGCAGGAGCATCGTTGCGAGACAAGGCACTGCGCATGGCTTCGAGGAGTTTTTCCGTTTCCGAGACAAAGCCGTGAATGACAATGGCCATGAAGTCTTCCTGCCCTTCACCCAGAAGTTCGAGATGACGTAATGTGGATTCCTTGACCAGGAGCGTCGTCATGACTGCTTCGGAGGAGGCATTGCGTTTCAATTCACCCGTGCTGGAAACTTCCCGGATTGGGGCCGTGAGTCGATTGATTTCTTCCAGTAGGGATACCGCATCCACCGGTTTGCTCATGTAGGAATCAGCACCAGCTTCCTGGCACTCCCGCATCGCTTCCGTAGTGGCATTGGCGGTCAGGATGATGACAGGTGTGGAGGGAGACTGGCGCGATAAGGCGCGATGGATCTTCAACACTTCGATCCCGCCCATGATGGGCATGTTCATGTCCAGAATGATCAGCCCATAATGGTTTTCTTCCAGCTTGTCCAGGGCTTCCTCGCCGTTCTCAGATACATCGACGCGATGGCCACCGTATTCGAGAATTTTCGAGATGATTTTGCGGCTGGTGCCATTGTCCTCTGCCAACAAAATGGAAATGCCGGTTTTTTCGAGCGTATTGCGCTGGTAGTGTTCCTTGAAGGAAATGACGCCCTGTTCGGGCTGTGGGGTCATGATGCCATGCAGGGCATTGAACAGAAGCGTCTTGTCCACTGGGGAGCGTAACAGGCAGGAATAACCGACCTCATGAAGGCTGGTTTCACGATGATTTTTTGCGTCGGTAGTCACCAGAATCAGGGAAAGTTCCCGTGAGGGACAGAGCATCTGGACGCGTTCCGAAAATTCCCGGGGTTCCATGCCCATTTGGTGGGGGCTGCACAGCACGATGGTGCGTTTTTGCTTTTCCAGCGGCAGTTGTTCGATCGATGAGAAAAAGTCTGGCAGGGAAGGTTCCTCCTGGTAGGCGATGCCCCAGCCTTCCAGATAGGTCGCCACTGTTTCCCTTTCTCCCGGGCGCAAGCCGACAATGAGGGCATGCAGCTGCCCCAGTGCCCGGGGCGATGAAGATAGCGTCGTGTTGGTGACCTGCTTTTCGAAAGGGATCTCGAACCAGAATACGCTGCCAACGCCCAATTCGCTGTGGACCCCCATGACGCCGCCCATCATGAGAGCGAGCTGTTTTGAGATGGTGGTCCCCAAACCGCTGCCGCCATACTGGCGGGAGATGTCGGTGCTGGCCTGGGTGAAGCTGTCAAAAATGGTTTTCTGCGCTTCCGGGGAAATGCCGATACCGGTGTCCACCACTTCAAACAGGATGCGGATGTGCTTCTCATCCTGGCTCAGGGTACTGATGCGCAGCTCCACGCTTCCGTTGTTGGTGAACTTGATTGCATTGCCCACCAGATTGATGATGATCTGTCGCAAGTGCAGGGTGTCGCCCCGGAGCAGGAAACTCGTGTCGGAGCTGAAACGGACATTGACCCGCAATCCCTTCAAGCGGGCCTGGGGTTTGAACATTTCCAAGGTTCCACGCACCATCTGATGCAAATCGAATTCCACAGTTTCGCTGACCAGCTTGCCACTTTCAATTTTGGAAAAGTCGAGCACGTTTTCAATCAGCTGCAGCAGTGTCTGGGCAGAGGTTTTCAGGGTATTGACCAGGTCGAACTGCTCCCCGTTCAGCGGAGTGGTGGTCAACAGGTCGCTGGTGCCGATCACGCCATTGAGCGGGGTGCGCATTTCATGGCTCATATGGGCCAGGAAACGGGTTTTGGCCTGGTTGGCTTCCTGGGCGACGACAATCGCCTTCTTCAACTGGTTGAGCAGTTTGATGAGGTATAACGGAATCAGGGTCAGCGTCAGGAACAGCCCAATGGAGAGGCGGGGCTGGCTGCTCCAGAAGGGGTTGGCCGTGACAACCAGTGCAAACCCCAGCAGGCTGAAGATGTAGGATCCAATCAGCGGGGGCACGCCGTAGCGGATGCCATTGCCCACGATCACCCAGAGGTAGATGCCGAAAAGAAGATACCCGGCATCCTTTAAATTGAGCATCAGGTATGTTACGGCGCCAATATCCAGGAACATGGCGATCCACTGGCGTCGCCGAGAACTGAGGCGGTTATGCAATACGATCAACAGCAGCGCAACTGACAGGAGAATCCATATTTCGAGAAACAGCAGAACGTTCCCCGGGATTGCCTCCAAATCACCAAACACTCTTTCAAAGAGCAAATAAATGAAAATGATCAGGGAAAAAGTGACGCGCAAGAGCACCTGTTCGTGCTCACCTTCACGCTCCCTGACCTGTCGAAGGAAATATCTCAGCTTCTCGTTCATCTAGTTGACCTGAATCGCAGGGCTGTCGTCTGGGTTGTCACGCAATTGCTGTTGGACCAGACTGATTTTTTTGAACTGCGCCAGGAAAGCATCCACGCAGACCGGATCGAAATGCGCGTTGCGATTATCCTTGAGGTAAGCCAGGGCATCCTGATTCGACCAAGCCTTCTTGTAAGGGCGGACTGAAGTGAGGGCATCAAAGACGTCCGCCACGGTCACGATCCGGGCTTCGAGAGGAATGTCATTTCCTTTCAGACCGTGGGGGTACCCGCTGCCGTCGTATTTTTCATGGTGCCCCAGGGCAATCTGTGCGCCTTGCTGGAGAATGCTGGAAGGACTTTCCTGCAGGATCTGGTAACCGATCACGGGATGGGTCTTCATGATCGTGAATTCTTCCAGGGTGAGTTTGCCCGGTTTCAGCAAAATCTGGTCAGGGATGCCGATTTTGCCAATGTCATGCATGGGTGAGGCCATTTCGATGAGTTCGCAGCGCGCCGGATTGAGTCCGATGCCTTCGGCAATCAGGCGGGAATAACGCGCCATCCTCAGGATATGGTTTCCGGTTTCTGCATCGCGGAATTCGCCTGCCTTGGCCAGGCAGTACAAGGTCTCCTGTTCCCGTTCGCGGATTTGCTGGGTAGCCTTGTAGACCGCATGCTCGAGGTGCTGCGAATGCGCCTGCAAGGCTTTTTCATGATTCCGCAAGATCAGGAGGTTGCGACATCGCACACGGCATTCGTAGGGGTCGATGGGCTTGGTCATGAAATCAGTCGCCCCCGCATCGAGCGCGCCGTAGCGAATACCCAGTTCATCATGGGACGTGATGACGACGATGGGGACGGTTTCCAGGGAAGGAATTTTGCGGATGGCCGTAATCACTTCCAGCCCCGTCATTTCCTTCATGCGGTAGTCCACCAGTATCAGGTCAGGCTGGTTCCACTGCACCCATTCGAGTGCCTGGGTGGGAGATGGAAACGTATGGGTAACAATATCCACCTGGATGCTGCGGACGATTTTATCCAGGATGACGCGACTCGTGAATTCATCGTCGATAATGGCAACCACCGGAGGTAATGGTTGGCTGGTGATCTGCTCCGGTTGTTGTAGGTCCATTAATCCCCCTCAGCGTGGCATGGAAAGCCATGTCAGCCCGTACTTTATCCTTAAATCCGGTTATCCACAATTCGTCGGCCCGCGCGCAAAATGCGCGCTGAGAGGGCCACTTTCAGTAGTCATCCGGGGCGTTGCCGGGCTTCCATTTGATATTGCAGCCCAGGCTTGCAAATTGTGGCGAGGGATTAGGCTGGTTGGCGAGCAATGCCTCCACTGCAGCCCGCAAATCCTTCCCGGTGACCGGCACCTTGTTCCCCGGCCGGCTGTCATCAAACTGGCCCCGGTAGACCAGCAGGCGCTGCGGGCCAAACAGAAAGAAATCGGGGGTACAGGCCGCTCGATATGCCTTCGCGGTTTCCTGGCTTTCGTCGTAGAGGTAGGGAAACGGATAACCCGCGCGGGCCGCTTCCACGGCCATTTGCTCCGGGCTGTCCGCCGGGTATTGCTGGGCATCGTTGGCATTGATCCCGACAGTGGCCAATCCAAGGGGCTGGAATGCACGGGCAAAGGCGACCAGGGCATCACGAATATGGACGACATAGGGGCAGTGGTTGCACATGAAAACCACGAGCAGGGCCTGGGATGCCTGGAAGTCTCCCAGTGTCACCAGGCGTCCGTCTGTGTCAGGAAGGGAGAAGGCAGGCGCTGGTGTGCCCAGCGGCAGCATGGTGGAGGGGGTGGAAGCCATATATTTTTTTGTAATCAATGGGATGAAATGAAAGTCTATGCGCAGTGACCGGTTTCCACAAGCATCCGGATTTTTCATGTCCGGCTGAATTGATACAATGAAAAATTGAGTTCATGTCCCCCATTGACGACGCATGAAAGCCACCCTGACTGCACAAACCGAACCCCTTTGGACCCCCAACCCTGAATGGGTGGCTTCTTCCCGCATGGTTCAATTCATGCGCATCCAGCAACAGGAAAACTACGAGGACTTCTGGCAGTGGTCCACTGAACACTCCCAAGCTTTCTGGTCATTTCTTTGGGACCAATGTGGGGTCATTGGCACAAAAGGAAATGAAGTCCTGCGATACCCGGATCGCATGCCGGGCGCTGCCTGGTTTCCTGAGGCCTCCCTGAATTACGCCGAAAACCTTCTGTCGGGGAGCGATGGGGATGAGGCGCTGGTATTTTGGGGGGAAGACCAGGCGAAGCGACGCATGACGCGCCAGGGTTTGCGCCGGGAAGTGGCCTGCTTCCAGCATTTCCTGCGCACCCAAGGCGTTGGCCCTGGCGATCGCGTGGCGGGATACCTGCCCAATCTTCCGGAAACCCTGATTGCCATGCTGGCCACGACAGCCCTAGGTGCCATCTGGTCTTCGGCGTCCCCGGATTTTGGCGTGCAGGGCGTCCTGGATCGGTTTGGCCAGATCGCCCCCAAGGTGCTGGTGGGGGTGGATGGATATTGGTATAACGGAAAAAAAATCGATTGCCTGGAAAAAATCGCCGAAGTGGTGCGCCACCTGCCTTCCGTGTCCCGTACGGTCGTGGTGTCGTACCTGGAGTCCTCACCAAACCTTGCGCCGATCCGCGACAGCATTGCCTGGAGTGCCCTGGAGGCCCCAGGCAAACCGGATGACATTGCCTTTCATCGGGTTCCCTTCGACCACCCGCTTTTCATCCTGTTTTCCTCGGGGACGACCGGGGTTCCCAAATGCATCGTGCATGGCCATGGCGGCGTGCTGTTGCAGCACCTGAAAGAACACCAGCTGCATGGGGATGTGCGTCCGGGGGATCGCCTGTTCTACTTCACGACCTGTGGCTGGATGATGTGGAACTGGCTGATGTCGGGGCTTGCCTCGGGCGCGACCTTGATGCTCTACGACGGCTCGCCCTTTGCCGCACGCGGCACCATCCTGTTCGATTATATCCAGTCAGAAGGCATCACCCATTTCGGCACTTCGGCGAAGTTCATTGATGCGGCCGCCAAATATCCCCTTTCTCCCCGTACCACCCATGACCTCTCAACGTTGCGGGCCCTGTTTTCCACCGGCAGTCCGCTTTCCCCCGAGGGGTTCGACTGGGTTTACCGGGAAATCAAGCGAGACCTGCTGCTTGCGTCCATATCCGGGGGGACTGACATCGTTTCCTGCTTCGTGCTGGGAAACCCGGCCCTGCCGGTTTATCGCGGCGAAATCCAGTGCCGTGGCTTGGGCATGGCGGTTGACGTCCTGGACGAATCGGGGCATCCCGTACGCGAAACC
>JAKBAT010000102.1 GCA_021808815.1 Pseudomonadota bacterium | reverse complement strand
GGGTTACAAGGCCCATCCGATCCTGCCATCAGTGTGGTCGTATCTGGATATCGACACGGCACGGGCACCGCGGGAATGAACCTGGGGGCATTTTTACTGCGCCGGTTGTGGCAGATGATTCCCACGCTGCTGGGCGTGGTGTTGCTGGTGTTCTTCCTGTTCAATTGGGTGGGGGGGGATCCTGCCTATATCCTGGCCGGAAAAATGGCGAATCCGGAGGACATCGCCAATATTCGCCATCAGCTGGGCATCGACAGGCCCATGTGGGAACAGCTGCTGATATTCGTCAAGCAGATCCTGACCGGGGATTTTGGCAAGAGCTGGTCTACCCAGGAATCCGTCGCTTCCATTTTCCGGACACGCCTGGGGCCATCCCTGATTTTGCTGGTTCCCATGCTGGTGCTCGAAACCATCGTGGCCGTGGTGGTGGCCCTGATAGCCTCTGCCTTGCGGGGGGCCGTGGATCGATTCCTGATGGCTGTTAGCACCATCGTCATGTCCATCAGCCTGCTGGTTTATATCATCGTGGGGCAATATGTGTTTGCCTTCGAGCTGGGATGGTTTCCGGTGAAGGGATGGAGCGACGATCTCTGGCGCGACTTGACGGTGTACGCGGTGTTGCCGGTGCTGCTTGGGCTCATGGTCAGCATTGCACCGTCCTTGCGTTTGTACCGTACGTTCATTCTGGACGAAATCAGCCAGGATTATGTCCGCACTGCCCGCGCCAAGGGACTCGGCGAAGCCCGCGTCCTGCTGGTGCATGTGTTGCGCAATGCCGCCATTCCCATCGTGACCAACGTGCTGATGGGACTGCCGGCACTGCTGACGGGAGCGTTTTTGCTGGAACGCTTTTTTGCCATCCCCGGCATTGGGAGGGAAATCATTCTTGCCGTGGAACGCAGCGATTTTCCCATCATCAAGGCGGCTACCGTGTATGTGGCCATGGCGACCATGGTGGTCAACCTGGTGGGGGACCTGCTGTACCGCTGGCTGGACCCCAGGGTGCATCTGGAATGACGGCGCACTTCGGACAACCTCCGGTTTCTCCGGGATTGTGGGCACTGGCCTGGCAGCGCCTGAAACGCGATCGGGTGGGTTTGTTTTCCCTGGGGGTGGTAGGGTTCTATCTGGTGGTGGTGGGGCTGGCAATGGCCGGATGGATTGCCCGGGACTGGACACAGGAAGTGGGCGTGAATTACGCACCTCCGGTGTTTTATCCGCTCGATCAGGATGAGACAGCGCAACTGGCGGGCCCGAAACCGCTCCCGGCCACCCCGGTTGACTTGTATGGACTCAAAGATCCTCTGGCCGGCGTTCTTGCCGATATCCAGGCGCGCTATCCCAGGGATGCCGCGGGGAGGGAAACACCCAGGCGATTGACGCTGCCCCTGGGGGGAGACAAGTGGGGGCATGACGTGCTGACGAAAGTCATCAAGGGCAGCCAGACTTCACTGCTGGTGGGGTTGGTGGCAGCGTTGCTTGCCACTGCCCTGGGGACGGTGATGGGTGCGGTTGCCGGGTATTTCGGGCGCTGGGTGGATGATGCCTTTAACTGGCTCTATGGGGTCTTCACCTCAATACCCTACCTGCTCCTGATATTTGCCATTGCAGCAGTGCTGCAACAAAAAGGTGTCACCACCATTGTGCTGATCCTCGGGCTGACCGGCTGGACGGGCGTGTTCCGCCTGATCCGGGCGGAGTACATCAAACACAAAACCCGTGAATATGTGCTGGCAGCCGGGGCAATGGGCGCATCGCACTGGCGTCGCATGTTCATCCACATCCTCCCCAATACGAGCCACGTGATTCTGGTACAGCTTTCACTGAATGTGGTGGGTTTCATCAAGTCCGAAGTCATCCTGAGCTTTCTGGGTTTTGGGGTTCCGGTGGATGTGGTGTCCTGGGGCAGCATGCTCAACGAGGCCCAGAATGAACTGATCCTGGGAAAATGGTGGCAGCTCGCTGCCGCTGGCACGGCAATGGCGGTTCTGGTGACGGCGTTCAGCATGCTGACGGATGCATTGCGCGATGCGCTCGATCCCAAACTCAAGAATTGAGGCGAGTCCCATGCTGCTGCGTGTCAAACATCTCCAAATCAGCTTCAGGGCCGGGAAAAGCCTGCTGGCACCCGCGGTGCGGGACGTGAGTTTCGAGCTTGCCGAGCGTACCACCTTGGCGTTGGTGGGGGAATCGGGCAGCGGGAAGTCTGTGACGGCGCTTTCGATTCTCGGGCTGTTGCCGCGCCATCTCACCGAAATTGCATCGCACAGCAGCATACGCTGGCAGGGCAGGGAGGTGCTACGGGGAAGTGAAACGACCCTGCGTGCCTTGCGGGGTCGGCAGATGGCCATGATTTTTCAGGAACCCATGAGTTCGCTCAATCCGGTATTCACCGTTGGCGACCAACTCATGGAAGGGTTGCGACTGCACCTGGGAATGACCCGGCGGCAAGCCAGGGCGAGGGCAGAGGAGTTGCTCGAAGAAGTGGGCATTCCCGAGCCCCGTCGTCGTATCCGCGCGTATCCCCACCAGCTTTCGGGTGGGCAGCAGCAAAGGGTGATGATTGCCATGGCCATCAGTTGCGAACCCAGCCTCCTGATTGCCGACGAACCCACCACCGCACTGGATGTGACCATCCAGCGCCAGATTCTGGAACTCATTGCAAACCTGCAGCGACAACGGAACATGTCCGTATTGTTTATCACCCATGACCTGGCGCTGGTGAGCGAAATTGCTTCCCAGGTGGTGGTCATGAAACAGGGCGAGGTGCGCGAGGCCGGCCCGTTGCAGCAGGTGTTTGCAGCCCCGCGCGATCCCTATACCCGTGCCTTGCTGGCCTGCCGTCCCCCGCTCGGGGAGAGGCCCCGCCGATTGCGCGTGATCGAGGATTTCCTGGGGACAACCCCGCCCGCCCCGATGCCGTCGCGGACACGTGGCAGCGAGGCCAATGACCGGATGGTGCTGGAGGTGCGCCATGTGGGGAAGGATTTCCTGATTCCGGAAGGACTATGGCGCCGCCGGCGGTTTCCTGCGGTTCGCGACGCCAGTTTTCGGCTCGCGCGGGGCAAGACCGTTGGAATCGTGGGAGAGTCCGGGTCCGGAAAAACGACATTGGGACTGACCCTGGCCGGCCTCCTGCAGGCGGATCGGGGTGATATCCAGTTTGTCGGGGAACACGCCCTGCATCCCGAACAGGAGGGCAGCGCGTTGCGGCGCAAACGACGCATCCAGATCGTATTCCAGAATCCTTATGCCTCCCTGAATCCGCGTTTCACGGTAGGGCACATTCTTACCGAACCCCTGCTGCTGCACGGGATTGGCGGGAATGCGCCGGCACGGGAGCGATTGGCGCGGGGGCTGCTGGAACGCGTGGGGTTGCCTGCCACGGCCTTTGAGCGCTATCCCCATGAGTTTTCAGGGGGGCAGCGTCAGCGTATCGCCATTGCGCGTTGCCTTGCCGTCAAACCCGACATCCTGATTTGTGACGAGTCCGTGTCCGCTCTGGATGTGTCGATACAGGCCCAGGTGCTGAATCTGTTGCAGGATCTGCAGGACGAGTACCACATGAGCTACGTGTTCATTTCCCACGATCTGGCCGTGGTCCACTACATGTCCGACCAGGTTCTGGTGATGCACGACGGGGACGTTGTGGAAGCCGGTGATGCAGACGCGGTATTCAACCATCCCCAGCATGCCTATACGCGCCACCTGCTATCGGCCATTCCCCGGGGATGGCATCCCTAATGCTGCCCTCAGCGGGATGCCGCCTTGGGTTGGGCTGGGTTTTTCCGGGCGGTTTTTTTGTGTTTGCCTGAATGGGATGCGCCCGATTTCGGGTTTTTGCTGCCCTTGGCGGCATGGCGGGAATGCGTGACGGGAACCGGGGAGGGAATTTCCGACTCCGGCTTGCCATTGAGATCCAGAGACGTTTTGGGGGTTCCCGGCTTGTCAGGCACCAGGATCACGCCTCCGCCGGCAATTTTCCGGTTGCTGGAGATGCCATTGATGCGTTTGAGTTCTTCACTGGAAAGTCCGTACTGGGTGGCGACTTTTTCCAGAGGTTCGCCTCGTCGCAAAAGGTGCGTTTTCCAGGACAGCAGTTTGACGTCCGGATCTTCCAGGCGGGATACGAAACGATCCGCGACCCCGGCGGGCACCAGGATGGTTTTTTCCTTGTTGAAGTCCAGGCTGATGACCGGACGATTGAAGCCTGGGTTGAGCATCAGGAAGTCTTCCACGCTCATTTCCGCGAATTGGGCTGCCACCTTGGTGTCGATCCGCTTGCGGGTGGTGACGGCGGAAAAGTAAGGCTCATCAGGAATTGGCGTCAGCGACAACCCGTAATGCTCAGGCTCCAGAACGATGGCTTTTGCCGCCAGCAGCTTGGGGACGTAGTTCCGCGTTTCTTCCGGAAGGTTGAGATGCTGGTAGTCCAACGGGCGGTTCCGTGCCTGGTTGTAGGCAATTTCCCGGCGGATTTTGCCTTCCCCGCAGTTGTACCCTGCCAGGGCGAGTTCCCAGGAACCGAATTCATCATACAGTTTTTGCAAATAATCCAACGCGCTGTTCGTGGCCGCAATGACATCCTTGCGTCCGTCATACCACCAGTCCTGCTGCAAGCCAAACAGGCGTCCCGTGGCGGGGATGAACTGCCACATGCCTGAGGCCTGGCTGCGCGACAGGGCATGGGGGTTGAATGCGCTTTCCACTATGGGCAGCAAGGCGATTTCCATGGGCATGCCGCGGCGCTGGACTTCTTCCACGATGAAATACAGATAGCGCCGGCTGCGTTCCACGGTACGCTCCACATAGTCCGGACGTGCCGCAAACCAGGCAATGTGCCGTAATACGAGGTGGTCATCCGGCAAGGGCTCCAGGCTGAATCCGTCCCGGATGCGATCCCATAAATCGAAGGGAAGGGCCGGTTCCACGATCTGCAGCGTGGCGTGGGGTGGAGGCGATCTGGTGGCCTCGGGCATCATGGGCGACGGTGTGGCCGATTGGGAAACAGGGGGGGGTGTCGCGGCGCTTTCTTCGCCCCCCTTTGCGCCCATATGCAACGAAAGCAATACGGAAAGCACCACACCGCGCACACACAAGCGGTAAGCGGTCAAAATGTGTTCTTCCATTGCCGGAGCGCGGCAAACACCGCCACCTCGTCCAGGGGCTGTGTTCCGGTATGGCCCAGAACCGCCTGGACGACGGCAGGTTCGCGGCCCCGCAGGAAAGGATTGGTCAAGCGCTCAAGGGCGATCGTGCTGGGTACGGTGGGTTCACCCCGGCGTCGGGTTTCCGCCGCCTCGGAGGCCCGATGGCTGAGAAGGATATTGTCGGGTTCTATCGTCTGTGCAAATGCCAGGTTCGATAAGGTGTACTCGTGCGCACAATACACTTGTGTGGATTCCGGAAGGGCTGCGAGCTTGTCAAGGGAAGCGGCCATCTGGGCAGGGGTGCCCTCGAAAAGGCGCCCGCACCCACCTGCAAACAGCGTATCCCCGCAGAATAGCCTTCCTTCTCCCCAGTAAGCAATATGCCCCCGGGTGTGACCAGGGACATCCAGCACATGGAATTGCGTTCCCAGGCCAGGCAATGCCAGCTGGTCCGGCTCGCCCAGGGGATGGGTAACACCGGGGATGTTTTCCTCCCGCGGGCCGAACACGGGCACGCTGGCGTATTGCAGTATTTCTT
>JAKBAT010000101.1 GCA_021808815.1 Pseudomonadota bacterium | reverse complement strand
GCGCCAGCGACGCGATCCCAGGGATCCGCAAACGATGATCAGAGCGGCGGCAAGGATCCATGGGGCCACCCGCTGGTACGGCACCACCATGTCGGGATCCATGCCCAGTGAGAGTCCCCATTGTTGGGGCAGCGCCGGAAATGCCAGCAGCAGGGCGACGCCCGCCAGCACCATGCCCCAGGCCAGCGCCATGCGGCCTGGTCCTGGCGGCAGCGTCGGCCATTGCAGCAATACGCGGCCCATGAGCAGCGCCATGGGGGGGAATGCCGGCAGGATGTAGGCGGGTAATTTCGAGCCGGACAGGCTGAAGAATCCCACGATGAACAGCACATAGCAGGCCAGGAAACGCTGTGGGGAAAAGTGGCGTGAGCGCATTCCCCGCAAGGGGCGCAGCCAGGCGTCGTACAGTAGCGAAGTCCAGGGGAGAAGGCCCGCCAGCAGGATGGGCAGGAAATACCAGAAGGGTTCAACCCGGCGATGCTCGGTGGTGACGAAACGCTCCAGATGTTCGTGAATGAAAAAGAAGTGCAGGAACTCGGGGTGACGTTCTCCTGCCAGCAGGAACCAGGGGACGGTCATCCCCAGGAAAACCATGAGGCCGCCCAAGGGTTCGAGCCGTTTCCAGGGTGAGGCATCGCGGGTCCACAGGCTGTAGAGGAGCAGTGCGCCCCCGGGAAGTGCCAGTGCCATCAGCCCCTTGCTGAGAAATGCCAGGGCGGCGGCGGCCCACGCAACCCACATCCAGCGTCGTTCTCCCACCTGGGCAGCCAGGAAGGCGCAGACCGCAAGGGTCATCCAGACGGCGACCCCCATGTCCAGGGAATTCACGTGGCCCAGGGCAGCGTAATACAGGCATCCCACCAGCACCAAGGCTGCCCGCACACCGCTGCCACGACCAAAGAGGCGGTTGCCGAAGCGCCACACCATGATGACGCCCAGCCAGCCCAGCACTGCGGGCCAGAGACGGGCTGCCAGGGCCGTGGGTCCCAGCAGGTCGATGGCACTGGCCGTGGCCCAGTATTGCAGCGGGGGTTTTTCGAAATAGGGAATGCCGTTCAGGTGGGGCACGACCCAGTCACCGGTGACGGCCATTTCGCGAGCAATTTCGGCGTATCGCCCTTCGTCGGGGCGCGTGATGCTGCGTGAAGCGAGCCCGGCTCCCCACACCAGCGTGAACAGCAGCAGAATGATGAGGGGCTGCTTCATGCCGAGGTGGCGAGATTCTCCAGGTAACGCTGGGCGTCCAGGGCCGCCATGCATCCGGTGGCCGCGCTGGTCACGGCCTGCCGGTAAACATGGTCCTGCACGTCCCCTGCGGCAAACACGCCGGGAATGCTGGTATGGGTCGCGCCGCCGTTGTTGCCCGACTGGGTGATGATGTAGCCATTGTCCATGGCCAGCTGGCCGGTAAACAGTTCCGTATTGGGGCGATGCCCGATGGCGATGAATACACCCTTCAATGGAAGATCCTGGCGGGAACTGTCCTGGGCATTCCGGATGCGGATGCCGGTGACTCCGCTGTCATCGCCCAGGACTTCTTCCAGGGTATGGTTCCATTGCAGCCGCACGTTGCCCGTACGGGATTTTTCCAGCAACTGGTCCACCAGGATCGGTTCCGCGCGCAGTTTGTCGCGGCGATGGATGAGGGTGACCGAGCGGGCAATGTTGCTGAGATAGAGGGCTTCCTCCACGGCCGTGTTGCCGCCGCCCACCACGGCCACATCCTCGCCCCGGTAGAAGAATCCATCGCAGGTGGCGCATCCGGATACGCCGCGCCCCATGAAGGTCTGTTCCGATGGCAAGCCCAGATACAGGGCGGAAGCCCCGGTGGCGATGATGAGGGCATCGCAGGTGTAGCGACCGTTGTCGCCTTCCAACAGGAAAGGCCGCTGCCCCAGATCGACGCGATGGATGTGGTCAAAGAGGATTTCCGTGTGAAAGCGTTCGGCATGCTGCTGGAAGCGCTGCATCAGGTCGGGGCCCAGAACGCCAGCCGCATCGGCAGGCCAGTTGTCCACTTCCGTGGTGGTCATGAGCTGGCCGCCCTGGGCAAGCCCCGTGATCAGTACCGGTTGCAGGTTGGCTCGGGCAGCGTACACGGCAGCAGTGTAACCCGCCGGGCCGGACCCGAGGATCAGGAGGCGGGCATGTCGGGGTGCGGTGCTCATGGGAAAGATTCCGGCAAAAAGAGAAAAGTATAGCACCGGGCAGACGGGCTATAATCCGCGCATGTCATCTTCCTCCCTACCAGCAAAACTGGCGCGCCTGCTGCGTGAAGCGTTGCTGGGCGTGATTGCGCTGGCGGCACTCTACCTTGCCATGGTGCTGGCGACCTACCATCGTGGTGATCCCGGGTGGTCCGTGGGAGCCACTCCCCACGCCGTGGCCAATGCCGGTGGCCGGGTGGGCGCCTGGGCTTCCGATTTCCTGCTCTACCTGTTCGGGTTTTCCGCGGGCTGGTTCGTGCTGGCCTTGGCACTTGCCGCCTGGCGGGGATACCGTGCACTCCTGGTGGAACGCGAAAAGGAAATCGGGATTGCCTCCTTGCGGCAGCAACGTCACTGGATTCTCGCCATGTCGGCAGGATTTGGGTTGCTGGTGTTCGCCAGTGCAGGCATCGAAGCCATGCGTTTTTCCGGAACACCGTTTGCGCTGCCGTTGCAACCGAGCGGGCCGGGCACCTGCAGCGGTGCCGGCGGCATCGTCGGATGTGAGCTGGCGGACCTGTTGGCCACGGCCTTTGGCGTCAGCGGAGCCCTGATGTTGCTCGTGACGGCCGCTGCGATCGGATTTTCCCTGCTGACGGGAGCCTCCTGGATCCAGATGGCCGAATGGGTGGGCACCCAGCTGGAAACGGTGGCCCTGGGGGCAATGGAGCGCCTGCGGGCCTGGCAGGACCGGCGGGTGGGGCGGAAGGCGGAAGAAGCACGGGAGGCGGTGGTGGTGGAAGCCCGCAAGCAGCTGGATGCCCAACCTCCCTTGCAGATTACCCCCCCGGCGGCGCAGATCGTGCCTTCCGTTCGGGTACTGAAGGAAAAGCAGGTCCCCCTCTTCGGGGATCTTCCCGATTCCGAACTGCCCCCCCTGGCACTGCTGGATCCGGCAGAAGGCCACGGCGAAACCCTGGCGCCGGACACATTGGAATTCACCTCGCGCCTGATCGAGCGCAAGCTTGCCGATTTCAACGTGGAAGTGAAAGTGCTGGCCGCTTATCCGGGGCCGGTGATCACCCGCTACGAAATCGAACCGGCCGTGGGCGTGAAGGGAAGCCAGATCGTGAACCTGATCAAGGATCTGGGCCGTGCCTTGTCGGTGGGGAACATCCGCGTGGTGGAGTCCATCCCCGGCAAGAGCTGCATGGGACTCGAAATTCCCAATCCCCGGCGGGAAGTAGTACGCCTGTCTGAAATCATTGGCTCGGCGGTGTATGGCGACCAGGGTTCCCCCCTGGCGCTGGCGCTTGGAAAGGACATCGCAGGACATCCGGTGGTGGTGGACCTGGGGAGAATGCCCCACCTGCTGGTGGCGGGCACCACGGGATCAGGCAAGTCCGTGGCCATCAACGCCATGATCCTGAGCCTGCTCTACAAGGCAACGCCGCAACAGGTACGCCTCATCCTGGTAGATCCCAAGATGCTCGAGCTTTCCGTCTATGACGGCATACCGCATCTGCTGGCGCCGGTGGTGGTGGACATGAAGGAAGCGGCCCACGCATTGCAATGGTGTGTGGCGGAAATGGACAAGCGCTACAAGCTCATGTCGGCCCTGGGCGTGCGCAACCTGGCCGGATACAACCACAAGGTGCTCGATGCGGAAAAGTCGGGCGAGAAAATCCCCCACCCCTTCAGCCTCACACCGGATGCCCCTGAGCCTCTGACGACCTTGCCCAATGTGGTGGTGGTGGTTGACGAGCTGGCCGATCTCATGATGGTTGTGGGCAAGAAAGTGGAAGAACTGATTGCTCGCATTGCACAGAAAGCCCGGGCTGCTGGCATTCATCTGATCGTGGCGACCCAGCGTCCTTCCGTGGACGTGATCACGGGCCTCATCAAGGCCAACATTCCCACCCGCATCTCCTTTCAGGTATCGAGCCGGGTGGATTCGCGCACCATCCTGGACCAGATGGGGGCCGAAGCCCTGCTGGGGCAGGGAGACATGCTCTATCTGCCCACGGGCGCGGGCTATCCCCAGCGGGTACACGGCGCTTATGTGGCCGATCAAGAAGTGCATCGGGTGGTGGATTATCTGAAACGCCAGGGCGAACCCAGCTATGTGGAAGGGTTGCTGGATGGAGGGGCCGCGGCGGCTGCGGAGCTGGAACTGGGAGGCGGGGAACTCCCTGAAGGAGAAAAGGACCCACTCTACGATCAGGCCGTCGCCATCGTGCTGGAAACGCGCCGGGCCTCCATTTCTCTGGTACAGCGTCATTTACGCATCGGGTACAACCGGGCCGCCCGACTCATCGAAGAAATGGAACGGGCCGGGTTGGTTTCCACCATGGCCACCAATGGCAATCGGGAAGTATTGGTACCGGGAGGCAATGAATGAAATGGACAGGGTGCCGCGCCTGCAGCGGCCTGCTGGTGTTGATGATGGCTATGCAGGGTGCCAGTGGCGGCGGGCTGGATCGTTTGCACGCCTTTATGCAGGACACCCGGAGTGGTGCGGCGCAATTCACCCAGACCAATGACAGTGCCCGAAAAGGTGGAAAGGCTGCCGTTAGCAGCGGGATGTTCCAGTTTTCCCGCCCAGGGCGTTTTCGTTGGGAGTACCGTGAACCCTATGTGCAGTTGATTGTGGGAGATGGGCAAACCCTGTGGGTATGGGACCCCGACCTGAAACAGGTCACCCGCAAGACGCTGGCGGACAGCCTGGGGTCGACACCGGCCGCCATCCTGGCCGGGGACAATGCCCTGGAAAAGGGATTCCGCCTGGAAGAGGGTGGGGTGGCCGATGGGCTGGAATGGGTGGTGGCCACGCCCAAGGTCCGTGACTCCGGATTTGATCGCATTCGCCTGGGGTTTGATGCCCAATCCCTGTCGCACATGGAGCTGCAGGACAGCTTCGGGCACATCATCCATATCCAATTTACGGCGTTCAAATCTTCACCCCATTTTGCACCGGACACCTTCCATTTCACGCCACCTGCGGGAGCAGACGTGATCCAGTGACCCGAATTTGGGTTTGATTTTTGGTGCCTCAAACGGGATAATTATGGGTTCGGGGTGTAGCGTAGCCTGGTAGCGCGCCTGGTTTGGGACCAGGATGTCGGGAGTTCGAATCTCTCCACCCCGACCAGGTTTTTGTCCAGACAGGTGCCCGTAGCTCAATCGGATAGAGCACCAGCCTTCTAAGCTGGGGGTTACAGGTTCGATTCCTGTCGGGCACGCCAATCAGGTAGAATGCTTGACTTTCAGTGGTGGCGGTAGCTCAGTTGGTAGAGTCCCGGATTGTGATTCCGGTTGTCGTGGGTTCGAATCCCATCCGTCACCCCAAATAATCAAATAGTTACGCCACTTTTGCAAACTGGTCTTGCGGAATATTTTTGGTTTGCATCAGAGACTGTGGACCTGCCCATCACGTTGGGCAATCGATCGCTGCATTACTCTTCATCGGCGTCACAGGAATGTCGCAACATTGAAGGTGGCATCCATACCCTGATCAAGCGCCTGGGTTGCCACCATGGCGCGCAGATCGTTTTCCGCAAACCTTTCCTCT
>JAKBAT010000100.1 GCA_021808815.1 Pseudomonadota bacterium | reverse complement strand
CCCGCCTGCGCAACACCCTGCAAGGCATGGAAGGCATTCGTGCGTACCTCCAGCCGGTACAGGATCTGACCATCGAGGACACCTTGAGCCGCACCCAGTTCAGGATGACGCTGGGAAGCCCCAAGGCGGAAGTGGTCCAGGAATGGACGGCGCGGCTGGTGGACCGTCTCAGAACCATTCCGCAGCTCAAGGACGTGGCAAGCGACCAGCAGAACGAAGGGCGTCGTCTGTATCTGGACATCGACCGGGACAATGCAGGCCGCCTGGGCGTATCGGTGGCTGCCATCGACAACGCCCTTTACGACGCCTTTGGCCAGCGCATCATTTCCACCATCTTCACGCAATCGAACCAGTATCGCGTGGTGCTCGAAGTCCAGCCGGAGTTCCGTCAGAACCCCAAGCAACTGGACAGCATTTACATCACGGGCGCCACACCTTCCTCCACAGGTGCGACCGGCCCGCCCATCCTTCCCAACGCCACCAACACGCCGGGGGCAGCCACCACGACTGGTCCCGCGGCGTTGCCCGGCACCACGAACGTGCAGGTGCCCTTGAGCGAACTCGTCCACATTTCAGAACGCAACGGGCCGCTGTCAATTAACCACCTGGCGCAGTTTCCATCCGCCACCATTTCGTTCAATTTGAGCCCGGGCGTATCGCTGGGGCAGGCGGTGGATGCCATCAAGGCGGCGCAACAGGAAATGAACCTTCCCGAAAGCATCGAGACCAGCTTTCAGGGCGCTGCGCGGGCTTACCAGAAATCCCTGTCGTCCACGCTGCTGCTGATTCTGGCTGCCGTCGTGACCATGTACATCGTCCTGGGCGTCCTCTACGAAAGTTATATCCATCCTGTGACGATCCTGTCCACCCTCCCCTCCGCCGGAGTCGGTGCACTCCTCGCCCTCGCCGTAACGGGAAATGATCTCGGCGTGCTGGGCATCATCGGCATCATCCTGTTGATTGGGATCGTCAAGAAAAACGCGATCATGATGATCGACTTCGCCCTTGACGCCCAGCGCAACGCGGGCATGACGCCGCTCGCCGCCATCAAGCAGGCATGCCTGCTGCGGTTCCGCCCGATCCTCATGACCACCTTCTCAGCCCTGTTCGCTGCCCTGCCGCTCATGCTGGGCAGTGGCATCGGGTCAGAACTGCGACAACCGCTGGGCATCACGATGGTGGGAGGCCTGCTCGCGAGCCAGCTGCTCACCCTGTTCACAACGCCGGTCATTTACCTGGCGATGGACCGCCTGGCTGCGCGATTCAAAACGCCATGAACCTGACCTGGGTTTTCATCCGCCGCCCCATCGCCACCACGCTGCTCACGGCGGGCATCGCCCTGTCGGGCCTCGTGGCCTTCGCGCTACTGCCGGTGGCCCCCCTGCCCCAGGTGGATTTTCCGGCCGTGAACGTCCAGGTCGGCCTGCCAGGTGCGAGCCCTGAAACCATGGCCGCCACCGTGGCCACCCCGCTCGAGAGGACGCTCGGCAGGATTGCGGGCATCGAGGAAATCACCTCCACCAGCTCGACCGGCTCTACCTTGCTCAGTCTTATTTTCAACCTCGACCGCAACATCGACGGGGCTGCCCGGGACGTGATGGCTGCGATCAATGCGGCGAGCGCCCTGCTGCCGGCCAACCTGCCCCTCAACCCGATCTACCGGAAGGTGAACCCTGCGGACGCGCCGATCCTCATCATGGCGCTCACCTCGACCACCCTGCGCGCGGGGGAAATCTACGACGCCGCTTCCACCATCCTGGCCCAGCGCCTGTCCCAGGTGGACGGCGTGGGGCAGGTGACGGTGGGAGGGAGCTCTCTGCCTGCCGTACGGATTGAGCTCAACCCGCTCGCCCTCGACCGCTACGGCGTGGGCATCGAGCAGGTGCGCACGGCCATCGCTGGCACCAACACCAACCGCCCCAAGGGGTTCTTCGAAGATGGCACGCAGCGCTGGCAGATCGAGGACAATGACCAGGCCATGCACGCCAGCGAATACCGCCCGCTCGTCGTTGCCTGGCGCAACGGCGCACCTGTCCGGATCACGGACGTGGCGGAAATCAACGATTCCGTCCAGGATTTGCGCAACCTCGGCATCGCCAATGGCCAGCGCGCCATCCTGCTGATCGTCAACCGCCAGCCCAACGCCAACATCATCGAAACCGTCGACCGCATCCGTGCGCTGGTGCCGCAACTGCGCGCCGCGTTGCCGACAGCCATCGACCTGACCGTGGTCATGGACCGCACGCCGACCATCCGGGCGTCACTGCATGACGTGGAACGCACCCTGCTCATCTCCACGGCCCTGGTGATCCTGGTGGTCTTCCTGTTCCTGCGCGACGCGCACGCGGCACTCATTCCCAGCGTATGCGTCCCTGTTTCGCTGATCGGGACCTTCGGCGTGATGTACCTGTGCGGCTACAGCCTGGACAACCTTTCCCTCATGGCGTTGACCGTGGCCACCGGTTTCGTGGTGGACGATGCCATCGTGATGCTGGAAAACATTTCCCGCCACATCGAGTCGGGCATGCCGACCCTTGAGGCCGCCATGTTGGGAGCGAAGGAAGTGAGTTTCACGGTGGTGTCCATCACACTCTCCCTCGTGGCCGTCTTCGTGCCCCTGCTGCTCATGGGCGGACTGGTGGGACGCATGTTCCGGGAGTTCGCGGTGGTCCTGTCGGTGGCGGTGGGCGTATCGCTGGTGGTCTCACTCACAACGGCCCCCATGATGTGCGCGCACTTCCTGAAAAAGAAGAGGGACGAATCTGCTGCCCCGCCCCCCAGGGAGCCTGCATTCCGGAAGCTTCTGCGCTGGCTCGGGGCGCCGGTCGCCTTCCTGCGCAACAGGCTGGAGAGCCTCTCTGTCTTCTACGAGCGTACCCTCGCCTGGGCCGTGGCCCGGAAGCGCTGGGTATTGCTGGCGCTCTTTTGCACCATTGCGCTCAATGTCTACCTCTACGTGATCGTGCCCAAGGGGTTTTTCCCCCAGCAGGACACCGGCCGGCTGATAGGGCAGATCCAGGCCGACCAGGGCATTTCATTCCAGGGCATGCGCGACAAGCTGGCCGAATTCCTCGCCATTTGCCGGGAGGATCCGGCCGCGGAAAACGTGATCGGCTTCACGGGCGGCTCTGCGCGCAACACGGCCATGGTGTTCATGACCCTCAAGCCACCCGGCGATCAGCATGAATCTTCGGAGGAAGTCATCTCCCGCCTGCGCAGGAAGCTTGCCAAAGTATCTGGCGCACGCCTGTACTTCCAGACCGTCCAGGATCTCCGTTTCGGAGGACGGTTGGGCAATGCCCAATACCAGTACACCCTGCAAGGCAACGACCTGGAAGAGCTCAGGCAATGGGCCCCCAGGATCCACGCGGCCTTTTCCAAACTTCCGGAACTCGCTGACGTCAACACCGACCAGCAGGACAAGGGGCTGGACGTTTTCCTGACTTTCGACCGGGACACGGCAGGTCGTCTCGGGGTATCCGCCAGCACTATCGACCTCACGCTCAACGACTTGTACGGGCAGCGCATCATTTCGAACATTTACAACCCCCTCAACCAGTACCGCGTGGTGATGGAAGCCGCCCCTCCGTTCTGGCAATCGCCTGCCACCCTGGAAAAAACCTACGTGAGCGGCACCGCCGGCGCTCTGGTGCCGCTTTCGGCGGTTGCCCGCTTTGACAGCGGCAACGCTTCACTGGCCGTCAATCACCAAGGCCAGTTCCCCGCCACCACGATCACGTTCAACCTGCCCCTGGGCGTGTCCCTGGGGCAGGCCACCACAGCGATCAACGACGCATTCCAGCGCCTTGGCGTTCCGGCCTCGATCCAGGGAGACTTTCAGGGGACCGCCAAAGTGTTCCAGGCCTCCCTCTCCAGCCAGCCGCTGCTGATCGCGGGGGCGCTGCTTGCCGTCTACATTGTGCTGGGCATCCTGTACGAAAGCCTGGTGCACCCCCTGACCATCCTGTCCACCCTGCCCTCCGCCGGTGTGGGCGCACTGCTGGCGCTGATGGCGACCGGTGTAGAATTCAGTCTCATGGCCCTGATCGGGGTTATATTACTGATTGGAATCGTCAAGAAAAATGCCATCATGATGATCGATTTCGCGCTGCAGGCCGAACGCCAGCAGGGGATGACGCCTGAAGCCGCCATCATGGCAGCCTGCAAGCTGCGCTTCCGCCCCATCATGATGACCACCCTGGCTGCCATGCTGGGTGCGCTGCCCCTGGCGATCGGCTGGGGCGTGGGCTCTGAACTGCGGCGACCGCTCGGCATCTCGATACTCGGAGGATTGGCCGTCAGCCAGATGCTGACGCTGTACACCACCCCCGTGGTCTATATTTACCTGGACCGTTTCCGCACCGCCATGCTTTCCCGTTTTCGTACCCGGATGCCGGGGATCGCCCATGAACCGAGCTGACCAAGGGTTCGCCATCGCGGCTGCCTGCGCCGCCCTCCTCCTGGCAGGCTGCGAAGTCGGGCCGGATTACGTTCGCCCCCAGGTTGCCACGCCGTCAAGCTTTCAGGTGCCCCAGGGGTGGAAAGTGGCCGAACCCCACGACGCCGACATCCCGGCGGACTGGTGGCGACTGTTCAACGACGCCCAACTGGGGGACCTCGAACGGCGCGTGGCCGAGTCAAACCAGACGCTCGCGCAGCAGGCGGCGGCGCTGCGACAGGCCCGCGCCCTGGTACAGAGTGCCCAGGCCAACCTGTTCCCCATGCTGAACCTCAATGCGGGGAGTACCCGCAACAAGGCTTCTGCGGGCGCCATCGGCCTCGCCCAGGGGATGATTTACGACAATTACGCGCTGGGGGTCCAGGCCACCTGGGAGCCTGACCTGTGGGGGTCGGTGCGCCGCACCATCGAGGCCGACACGGCAGCGATGCAGGCCAGTGCCGGTCAGGTCGCGGCGACCCGGCTCTCCCTTCAAAGCCAGCTGGCGGCCGACTATTTCCAGTTGCGCGCAGACGATGCGCAAAAGCAACTCCTGACGGATACGGTGGCAGCCTATCGCAAAACCCTGGACCTGACCCAAAGCCGCTTCGAACAGGGGGTGGCAGCCCGTACCGACGTGTTGCAGGCAGAAGGCCAGCTGCGCACCACGGAGGCGCAACTGATCGACGTGGGCGTGCAACGGGCCCAGCTCGAACATGCCATTGCCGTCCTGACGGGCCTGCCGGCCTCGGACTTCCACATCCCCGAATCGCCCCTCGGTTCAAACGTTCCTGCCATCCCCCTGACGGTGCCATCGGCGCTGCTTGAACGCCGCCCCGACATTGCCACGGCGGAACGCAGCGCGGCTTCGGCGAGCGCCCAGATCGGCGTGGCGAAGGCCGCCTTTTTCCCGGCCCTGTCCCTCGGCGCCAGCACTGGCTTCCAGAACATCGCCTTCAGCAATCTCGTGTCCCAGCCCAACAGCGTGTGGGCATTCAGCCCGCAGATCCTCCAGCCTCTGTTCGACGCCGGGCTGCGCGCCGCGGCGGTGGACCAGGCCGTAGCCGCCTATGACCAGTCCGTCGCCAACTACCGGGAAGTGGTGCTCGAAGCCTTCCAGAACGTCGAGGACAATCTCGCCGCCGCCTCGATCCTGGCCCACGAAATCGAAGTGCAGGGCGCTGCGGTCGAAGCGGCGCGCCAGACCCTGGTCCTCACCGATAGCCAGTATCGCGAAGGGGTGGTGGACTACCTCAACGTCCTGGTGGCCCAAACCACGCTCCTGACCAACCAGTT
>JAKBAT010000099.1 GCA_021808815.1 Pseudomonadota bacterium | reverse complement strand
TTCCCTCGAAAAGGCGCCCGCACCCACCTGCAAACAGCGTATCCCCGCAGAATAGCCTTCCTTCTCCCCAGTAAGCAATATGCCCCCGGGTATGACCAGGGACATCCAGCACATGGAATTGCGTTCCCAGGCCAGGCAATGCCAGCTGGTCCGGCTCGCCCAGGGGATGGGTGACACCGGGGATGTTTTCCTCCCGCGGGCCGAACACGGGCACGCTGGCGTATTCCAGGAGTTCTTCGATGCCATCCACATGGTCGCCGTGATGGTGGGTGATGAGGATGGCCTGGAGGGTCAGGGCACGTTCGCGCAGGAACTGCAACACGGGAAATGCTGCACCAGGGTCCACCACGGCCGCGTCGCGCCCATCGTGAATGACCCAGATGTAATTGTCGTTGAAGGCGGGGATGCCGGTGACTTCAAGGTGTCTTGTCATGAAATGCTCTGTCTGGACTGGTTTGGTCTACAATTCTGGCATGGCTGAAACAACCTTGCACGACTGGCTGGAGACTCCCTTGGGAAATTATGTCCTGGGGCAGGAGCAGCTCGTGCTGGACGAAGCGGTGTGCAATGTCTTTGGATTCAATGCGCTTCAGGTGTTTTTGCCCGAGTTTGATGCCTTGCGGGCCAACCGCATTCCCAACAAAATCACGGTCAGCCGCGAAGGCCCTGCCTTGCTGCGTGCTGATCTGACGGCATTGCCCCTGGCCACCCAAAGCATTGACCTGGCGGTTTTACCCCATGCGCTCGAGTTTTCTCCCAACCCCCACGCCCTGTTGCGGGAGGTGGACCGGGTCATGATGCCTGAAGGACGCCTGATCATTACCGGGTTCAATCCCCGCAGCCTGTGGGGCATGCGACAGTTTTTCAGCGGGGGTGACCAACGCTACCCCTGGTGTGGGCGATTCATCGCGCTTTCCCGCCTCAAAGACTGGCTGGCGTTGCTGGGGTTTGAGGTCAATGCGGGCCGATTCTGGGCTTATGCCCCGCCTTTCGCCACGGAACGGTGGTTGCGTCGATGCCGTTTCATGGAACTGGCGGGTGACCGTTGGTGGGGGGTCGGCGGTGGCGTCTACCTGTTGCAGGCGATCAAGCGGGTGCAGGGGGTGCGGCTGATCACCCCGTGCTGGAACCGTTCCCCGCAGGAAAAGGTGCTGGCAACTGCCGTACGCAGCGCAGCCATCCGGCGTTCGGGCTATCAGAACGGCAAGGTGATCCCCCTGATCCCGGGCTCTCGTCCTCCCGAGGGTGAAGCTTCCTGAACGGGAGCAGGTATGGGCGCTTTAATTTATTAACATTAATAAAAACAATTAGTTGTGGATAATATATCAAGTAGTTTGGTAGAGATTTACACGGACGGCGCCTGCAAAGGCAACCCTGGACCCGGGGGCTGGGGAGTGCTTCTGGTGTGCCAGGGCAAGGAAAAAGAGCTCAGCGGCGGCGAGGTCCAGACGACAAATAACCGGATGGAACTGACGGCCGTGATCGAAGCGTTGAAAGCCCTCAACCGTTCCTGCCGGGTCGCCCTGTATACCGACTCACAGTATGTGCAAAAGGGGATACAGGAATGGGTGAAAGTCTGGGTGCGCAATGGCTGGAAAACGGCGTCACGGCAACCCGTCAAGAATGTCGACTTGTGGCAGGTGCTCCATCAGGAGGCAGGACGCCATGAGATTGCCTGGCACTGGGTCAAGGGGCACGCCGGTCACCCGGGCAATGAGCGGGCAGATCGTCTGGCCAATCGCGGCATTCCAACGGGCACATCATGAGACAGATCGTTCTGGACACCGAAACCACCGGGCTGGACCCTGCCAAGGGTCACCGCGTCATCGAAATCGGCCTGGTGGAAATCAAGAATCGGAGACGTACCGGCGAACGTTTTCACCAATACCTGAATCCTGATCGCGACAGCGAGCCCGGTGCACTGGAAAAGCATGGGCTGACCCCGGTATTCCTGGCGGACAAACCGCGTTTTGCCGAGGTGGTGGACCGCTTCCTGGCGTTCGTCGATGGTGCTGAACTGATCATTCATAACGCCGCCTTTGACCTGGGGTTTCTGAACCACGAACTGTCCCTGCAGGGGCGGCCTCCACTTTCCAGCTGTTGTCCTGGCGTGATCGATACGCTCATGCTGGCACGCGAGATGCATCCCGGAAAGCGCAATACGCTGGACGCCTTGTGCGAGCGCTATGGCGTCAACAATGCCCATCGCACTTTTCATGGGGCCCTGCTGGATGCCGAATTGCTGGGGGATGTGTACCTGGCCATGACCCGTGGACAGGAAGCCCTGTTGACGGAATCGGTACCCGTTCCTGGCCCGGGTGCCCCCAGAACACATCATGCCACGGGCAAACCTTCCATCATCCGCTATGCAACGGTGGATGAAATCGATCTCCACCTGCAGCTGCTGGAGAAAATCGATCAGGCGAGCAAAGGGGCCTGTGTGTGGAAGCATGGCCCCCCGGTTCCAAAGGCGGAGACCTAGGCGCTTTCCCGGATCAATTGCAGATAACGGGCGCCATCCAGGGGAGTGCCGTTGCGTTGAGAACTCCAGAGCGTTTCCGCAAGACACTCCAACACGCGATGGCGGGCGGCATGCTCGTCACGCAAGGCATGGCACAGCTGGTCATAGGCCACCCGGATGCCGGGCGGCTGATCGATGGAGATCTGTTCTTCCACAGCGAGATGCAGTCCTAAATGCAGGAACGGATTGGTTTCCCCCTGTTCGGGAAACCACTCACGTTCCAGAAAGTCTTCGGGGCGTGCCAGCAAATCGTGATATTCCGGGTGGTGGCTGATGACCTGCCAGGCCAGGCTTTCCATGGGGGTCATGAGCGTTTTTTCCTGGTTTTTGCGCCATACCAGGAAAAAGAAGCGGCGGGCCTCTTCGCGTGAGGGGTTAAACATGATTCGCCGGAGTGTCGCAAAGATCCCGCAGCAGGCATTGGTCGCACAGCGGCCGGCGCGCGCGGCACACATAGCGCCCATGCAGGATCAGCCAGTGGTGGGCATCCTTGCGAAAGGGGGGGGGGACCACTTTCAACAGTTTCGTTTCCACTTCAAGCGGGGTCTTTCCCGTGGCGAGCCCCGTGCGGTTAGCCACCCGGAAAATATGCGTATCCACGGCGATGGTGGGTTCCCCAAACGCCGTGTTGAGCACAACATTCGCGGTCTTTCGGCCTACCCCCGGCAAGGCTTCCAAAGCGTTACGCTCCCTGGGCACTTGTCCGCCATGCTGTTCTTCCAGCATCCTGGCGGTGGCGAGGATGTGGCGTGCCTTGGTGCGGTACAAGCCGATGGTGCGGATGGCGGATTCAAACCGTTCCAGGCCCAGCGCAAGCAGGTCGGCGGGGGTTTGGATTGTCTTGAAGAGGGGGGCTGTGGCAAGGTTGACGCTTTTGTCCGTGGCCTGTGCGGACAGAATGACGGCCACGAGAAGCTGGAAGGGATTGTGGTAAAGCAATTCCGTGGTGGGGTGGGGTGTCGCCGCCTGCAGCCGTTGAAACATGGTGATGCGCTGCGCCGGCTTCATGGAGCTGCGAGAGCGGAGGCAGGCTTCAGTTCAATGCAATCCACCGGGCAGGGAGGAAGGCAGCTTTCGCAGCCGGTACAGAGATCGCGCAGTACCGTGTGCATGAAACGGGTCGCCCCGAGAATGGCATTTTCCGGGCAGGCCGTGATACAGCGAAAACACCCGATGCAGTCTTCCTCACGGATCCAGGCCACCTGAACCCGGGTGGCCAACGTGGGCAATGCGTTGGCGGACATCACGCCAGCGCCTCCAGAATCTCGCGGATCAACGGGGGGCCACCGTAGATCAGCCCCGTATACAACTGGATCAGTGTGGCGCCGGCCTCCATCATGCCCTTTGCACGCTGGGGTTGGGTGATGCCTCCCACGCCGATGATCGGCAATGCCCCGTCCAATGCCTTGGCCAGGGTGCGCACCACCTCAAGGGACATTTCGTGCAAGGGAGCACCACTGAGTCCCCCCGTTTCGTGGGCGAGAGGATGACCCGCGATGGTCGTTCGGGTGATCGTGGTATTGGTGGCAATGACGGCATCCATGCGATGTTGCACCAGCAGGCTCGCAATATCGAGAATCTCGTCCCGGGTCAGGTCGGGTGCGATTTTGAGGGCGATCGGGATATGCCGTCCCAAGGTCTGGGAAATTTCCTGCTGGGTCCGCTTCAGTGTGTGCAGGAGGAGGTCCAGGGCGTCATGGCCCTGCAACTGGCGCAGGTTGGTTGTATTGGGCGATGAGATGTTGACCGTAACATAATCCGCATGGGGTGCCACCCGACGCAGCGCCAGGACATAGTCATCCACGGCCCTCTCCAGGGGAGTGTCGAAGTTCTTTCCGATATTGATGCCCAGGATTCCGGAATAGCGGCGTTGTGCCAGCCGGGACAGGAGGTAGTCAACGCCATGGTTGTTGAAGCCCAGACGGTTGATGACACCTTCCACCTCGGGAAGGCGAAAAATGCGGGGCTTCGGATTGCCGGGCTGGGGTCTGGGGGTGACTGTTCCCACTTCCACGAAACCCACGCCGAGTGCACCCAGGCCGTCAAGAAACTCGGCATTTTTGTCCATCCCCGCAGCAATGCCGAGCGGGTTGGGAAACGACAGGCCCATGACGGTTCGCGGCTGAACCGCCTGGGGCGCCCCCGGCCTTACCAGGCCGCAGTGCGCCGCCTGTGTGAGGGCATTGAGGGTCAGGGCATGGGCGCGTTCCGCGTCCATCCGGAACAGCAGGTTGCGCGCGAGGGGGTACAGCATCAGTCCGGCTCCGCGGGCGGCGGCAATGATATCCAGTGTTGTCCGACGAGTCCCTGGAGCGGCTGGAACTGGATTTTGTACGCCATTTTGTCGCTATGTTGAATCCAGTAACCGAGATAGAGCCAGGGCAGGTTTTGACGACGGCAGGCTTCGATCTGCCAGAGCACGTTATAGGTGCCGAAGCTTGCTTTGGGAAGGTCAGGATCGTAGAAGGTATAGACGGAAGACAAACCCTGGTCCAGCTCATCGATGATGCTGACCATGCGAAGCACACCGTTCTCGCGAAATTCCACCAGATGACTGGGCACGGTGGATTGCAGCAGAAAATGGACGTACTGTTCCTGGCTGTCCTGGCTGGCATTTCCTTCCAGATGGCGGGATAACTGGTAACGTGTGTACAGCGCATAATGCTCGGGGTGGAATTGCAGGGGCATGGAAAGCGTTTCCAGGCTCAAGTGGCGGTTCCAGGCGCGGCGCTGCGACCGATTGGGCACAAATGCATTCACATCCACCCGTACCGGGATGCAGGCATTGCACCGCTGACAGTGGGGGCGATACGTGAATACGCCACTGCGCCGGAATCCGGTATCCACCAGTGTGCTGTACAGATGCTTATCCACCAGATATCCCGGCGTGACGACTTGCGAACGTGCTTCAAGCCCCGGCAGGTAGCTGCAGGCATAGGGCGCCGTGGCATAAAACTGCAGTTGCTGCGTGGGGAGGTCGTAGAGCCGAGTCATAAACGTCAGAACAGCCCTTCAAATGGCAGGATTTCCACTTCAGTCCCGGCGGGGACCGATCCGCTTGCGAGGGGCAACAGGATGAGACAGTTGGCCTCGTGCATGGACCGCAAAATGCCTGAACCCTGGTTGCCGGTGCTGCGGACAGTCCACTGGCCCTGCGCATCGCGGCTGACAATGCCACGCTGGAATTCGGCGCGGCCGGGTAATTTCTTCAGAGGTGCCGAAGTGCGCACTGTCATGCCGGGCACGACAGGAACGGGGTGGGCGCCAGCCAAGGTCAGCGAT
>JAKBAT010000010.1 GCA_021808815.1 Pseudomonadota bacterium | reverse complement strand
AGAAAAATATGAATTCCCTGGTTAAGGCTAACCCCCTCACGGATCAGTGCAACGTCTTCCCTGCCCCGCAGCATTTCTTGAACATCTTGCCCGAGCCGCAGGGGCATAACACGTTGCGCCCAACGGTTTCCATGCTGAATTTTCCCGGCTGTGACGGTGTCCGCTGTGCGAGCCAGTAGGCATGGAGTTTGCGGATGGCCGGGGCGATCCGGTCCTGCTGCGCTTCCACTTCCCCTTCCGGCAGACCCCTCAGCTTTTCCCAGCCATCAGGAGTGGCAAATAACATCATGGGTTCCACCAGGGCATCGAAGTCAGGCGTCCGGCGCCAGCCTGGCGTGTCCAGGGAAATGCCCAGGAGGAAACCCGCGCACCATTCGTCGACAATCCGGAAGGTCCTGCCCCGCACTGTCCGTTCCATGAAGAGCGGCTCAAATGTGTCGGGGGCATTCATCAGGGCATCGGCGATGCTGTTCAGGTGACGCAGCAGGAGCGTGATGGTGTTCTGGATCTGGGCCTCGTTCTCCCACACGGGTTCGTAATCCCCCCACACCACGGGAAGCCAGCGCGAAACGGAAATGGGGTTGGGTCCACTCACCACGGCCGTCATGAAACCATCCAGCATGGAAATGTCCAGTATCCCCTCGTCGGCATCCTCCGCCCCGCCTTCTTCGGGCACACGCTCCAGCAGCAGGGTATCCAGGCGATCCAGTTCCTCGTCGGTCAGGGGCACAAAGAATTCTTGCATGGTCATTCCGGGATATTGTGGAGGCGGGGGTCGGAATCGAACCGGCGTAGACGGCTTTGCAGGCCGCTGCATGACCACTCTGCCACCCCGCCACAAGGTGTTGGGATTTGAAACTGAAAGGGGAAAATGTACGGGCCATTTTCCCCTTGGGCATTGGAGCGGGAGACGAGTCTCGAACTCGCGACCTCAACCTTGGCAAGGTTGCGCTCTACCAACTGAGCTACTCCCGCACGAAGTCCGACATTCTAATCTGCCGACATGGGGCCGTCAAATGATTTGCCCTTCTCCATGGCCCCTGCCTTGAGTGCCACCTGCAGGTAATACACCATGGACACCAGCGTGAGCACGGCCGCGATCCACAGGGCGAAGGTGCCGATCCAGTGGCAGGGAATCACGCCGAAGAGCCATTTGTCGTACAGCAGGAACGGGATGGCGATCATCTGGGCCGTGGTCTTGATTTTGCCCAGGGTGGACACTGCCACGTTGGCGCTTTTGCCCCGCTGGGCCATCCATTCGCGCAGGGCGGAAATGGCGATTTCGCGCCCGATGATCACCAGCGCAAGGACTGAAGGCACCCGCTGCAGGTCCACCAGCACGATGAGGGCCGCCATCACCATGAGCTTGTCCACCACCGGGTCGAGGAAGGCGCCGAAGGGCGTGGTCTGGTTCCATTTGCGCGCAAGGTAACCGTCGAAGGCGTCCGTGACTGCGGCCGCCACAAATATCCCCGCCGCCGTGAGGCCTGCCGTGGGCACCGCGAGCCAGTGGTCGGGGAAATACATCACGCCCACGAACAGCGGGATGAGGGCCAGTCGCACCAGGGTCAGGATGTTGGGGATATTGAATTCCATGGCCCATTCTACCCGTTCAGTGCAACTGCTGATAAATCTTGCGTGCCAGCGTCATTCCGATGCCGGGCACGGCGGCAATGTCTTCCACGCTGGCGCTCTCCACCCCGCGCAATCCGCCAAACCGGGTCAGCAGCTTTTGCCGCCGCTTGGCGCCGATACCTGCCACCTCCTCCAGACTGGAGCGGTTGCGGGCACGACTGCGCCGGTTGCGGTGCCCGGTGATGGCAAAGCGGTGCGCTTCGTCGCGGATGGCCTGCACCAGGTGGAATCCCGCATGGTCGGGTGGCAAGTGCAGCACTTTTCCCGCTTCGGGAAAAATCAGCGCCTCGAGGCCAGGCTTCCTGCCCTCCCCCTTGGCAACCCCCACCATGGGGATGTCGCGCATGCCCAGGTCGGCCAGGACCGCCAGCGCCACGTTGAGCTGCCCGCGGCCCCCGTCGATCAGGATGAGGTCGGGCAGCTTGCCCTCCCCGGCCAGCAGCTTGCGGTAGCGGCGTTCCAGGACGAAGCGCAGGGCTCCGTAATCATCCCCCGGGGTAACCCCGGTAATGCCATAACGCCGATAGTCGGTCTTGAAGGGTTCCCCGCCCTCGAAGACCACGCAGGCCCCCATGGTGGCCTCGCCCCCCGTGTGGCTGATGTCGAAGCATTCCATGCGCTCGGGCAAGGCCGCGAGCCCCAGGGCTTCCTGCAGGGCCGCAAGGCGCTGTCCCTGGGCCGCATGCCCGGCGCGGCGCTGTTCGAGGGCAAAGCGGGCATTCTGCTCCGCTCCCTGCAACCAGGCCCGCCCTTCACCCTGGGGATGGCACACCACCCGCACCGCACGTTGGGCCTGGGCACCCAGGGCCTGTGACAGGAGGGCCGGGTCGGACAACGCGTTCACGATGATGCCGGGAGGAATCGGGTGGTGGGCGTAATGCTGCATGAGGAAAGCCTCGCCCACGGTTTCCGGGTCTGCCCCCTCCGAATTCTGCGGGAAGAACGTCTGGTCCCCCAGGTGCCGCCCGCCCCGGATCATGACCAGGTTCAGGGCCACCGCACCGGCCTCCGTCACGATGGCGATCACGTCCACGTCCCGCTCCTGTACCGAGGACACGGACTGGCGCGCCTGCACCTGCTGGAGCAATGCAATGCGGTCCCGGTAATGGGCAGCCGTTTCGTAGTCCAGGGCCACCGAGGCATCGTTCATCGCCTCACGCAGGGCATCCAGTACTTCGCTTTCCTGCCCGGACAGGAATTTGCGGGCATTCTCCAGATCTGCCCCGTAAGCCCCTTCCCCGATGGCGCCCACGCAGGGGCCGGAACAGCGCTGGATCTGATAGAGCAGGCAGGGGCGCGAGCGGTTGCGGAATACGCTGTCGTCACAGGTGCGTAACCGGAACAGGCGTTGCAGGTGCTGGATCACCTGGCGTGCCGACCAGGCATGGGGATAGGGCCCGAAATAGCGGTGGCGGGCCTCCAGGGCGCCGCGATAGAGGCGGATCTGGGGGTATGCATGGTCCGTGAGGAGGATGTAGGGATAGCTCTTGTCGTCCTTGAAGAGCACGTTGAAGCGCGGATGGAAATGCTTGATGTGGTTCCACTCCAGGAGCAGTGCCTCGGCTTCGGATTGGGTGAGCGTCACTTCCACCGAGGTGACCTGCGACACCATCAGGCACGTACGGGGATTGTCATGGGTTTTCTGGAAATAGGAGGAGACGCGCCGCTTCAGGTCACGGGCCTTGCCCACGTAGATCACTTCGCCCCCCGCATTGCACATGCGATACACCCCGGGCTGGTGCGGCAGGGACTTGAGGAATTCCCTCAGGTCGAAATCGCTCATGGGACACCCGCATCAAGGCAGGCACGCGCCCGGGCCAGCACGGCAGCGAACATCTCGGGCGTAAGGCGGCGCGTCTGGGTGTTGTAGCGGCTGCAATGGTAACTGGACAGCAGCCACGGGCCACCGGGAAGCCGGTAACCGGCACCATGGCCAAAGGGATAGGTTTTCCGGGGCAGGTCCAGCGCCATGAGAACCGCCTGGTGGGCCACCTGGCCCAGCGCGAGCACAACCGATGGGGCCGGCGAGGCCTGGAGTTCGTGCCGCAGGTAATCGTTGCAGGCGCGGATTTCCAGGGGCAGGGGCTTGTTGGCGGGCGGCAGGCAGCGCACGGCATTGGTGATGCGGCAGTCGGTGAGCACGAGGCCGTCGTCGGGGGAAAGCCCCTCCGGCTGGTTGCTGAATCCTGCCGCGTGGAGCGCAGCGTACAGGAGCAGCCCCGCATGGTCCCCGGTGAAGGGACGCCCGGTACGGTTGGCGCCATGCATGCCGGGCGCGAGTCCCACCACCAGCAAACGCGCCTTGGGGTCGCCAAAAGAGGGCACCGGCGCGGCCACATAATCAGGATGCTGGTGTCGCACTTCCTCCAGGAACGTGGCGAGGCGCTGGCAGCGCCGGCACTGTGCATCAAAGGGGCGGGAGTCCGGCATCGCAGCCCCGTTCAGGTGCCCTGACGCACTTCCGGCTGCAGGGTCACATGCTCTATGCCATGCTCCTCGCTCAGCATTTTCTGGGTGGTGGCGAGCACGCCAGGCCAGCACTCCAGGGTCTCCACTTCCAGGTGGGCGGAAAGGGCCAGCATGCCCGAGGCCAGTGTCCAGATATGCAGGTCGTGCACGGACAGCACGCCGTGGACGCCCGCAAGCTTATCACCCACCTCGTTCAACGACACGGTGTCCGGCACGCCTTCCATCAGCACGTGGATCGATTCCGTAAGGATGCGCACCGTGGAATACAGCATCAGGCTCGCCACCACCAGGGAGAGGATGGGGTCGATGGGCATCCACCCCGTCCACCACACGATGGCCCCCGCCATCAGGGCGGCCACCGACCCCAGGAAATCGCCCATGACATGGATCATGGCCGCACGGGCATTGAGCCCATGTTCCATCTGCGACAGCATCCAGCCGTTGAAGGCATTGAGCAGCAAGCCCAGGAAGGCCACGGCCATGACCGGCAGGCCGCTCACCGGTGTGGGTTGGCGTATGCGCAGCACCGCTTCGATCACGATGGCGGAAATGACGGCGAGCAGCAGCAGGCCGTTGAGCAGTGCGGCAATCACTTCCGCCCGCTGCAGACCGTAGCTGTGGCGTTGCGTGGGCGGCCGGTTGCCGATCCAGATGGCAAAGGTGCCCAGCCCCAGGGACAGCGCATCGGACACCATGTGCCCCGCATCGGAAAGCAGTGCGAGCGAACCGGACCACCATCCCGTCAGGGCTTCCACCACCGCAAACAGTCCGGTCATCAGCAATGCCCACATCATGGCGCGGGCCGCCTTGGGTTTTGCACCGTGGTGCACGTGCCCCGCCGGATCGTGGTGCTTGTGCTCCCGTTCCACGTGGGTGTGACCCAGACGGTGCCGGCGATGGGAATAGTGCGAATGCAGCAGGCTCACGCGTGTGCCTCCAGGAAATCCCGCTCGCGTGCGTAGCGGGCCTGCAGGGCAGCCGGATCGCCGGGCGGGCGCGGGCGCAGGCGCGCCAGGCGCCCCTGCCCGGCCGTGGAGGGATTCAGGTCGCGCAACCCGTCCAGCAAGGCCTCGGCTGCCGGTGGGTCGTTGCAGAGCAGGACCATGTCGCATCCGGCGGCAAAGGCCGCCTGGGCCCGCTGGGCCGGGGTCCCGGCACCCATGGCGCCCTGCATGGACAGGTCGTCGCTGAAAATCGCGCCCTGGAACCCCAGGCGCGTGCGCAGTACCTGCTGCAGCCAGAAACGGGAAAACCCGGCCGGCTGGTCATCCATGGCGGGATAGAGGATGTGCGCCGGCATGATGCCTTCCAGTCCGGCTTCCACCAGGGTTTTGAAGGGGACAAGGTCGTCGGCCTCGAGGGCGGCGAAGGCACGGTCGTCCACCGGCAGGTCCAGGTGGGAGTCGGCCGCCACGTGACCGTGGCCAGGAAAATGCTTGCCCACGGCAGAAAATCCTGCCGCCAGCAGGCCCTGGCGCAAGGCCAGGGCGAGCCGGGCCACCACCCGGGGGTCGCGGTGAAAGGCGCGATTGCCGATGATGGCACTGGTCCCGTAATCGAGGTCGAGCACCGGCGTGAAGGAAAGATCCACGCCCCGTGCGCGCAGCTCCCAGGCCAGCACGAAGCCCGTGGCTTCGGCCCAGCGTTCGGCCAGGGCCGGCTCTCCAGCATACCGGGCCCCGATGGCACCCATGGGAGGCAACGCGGTGAATCCCGCCAGGAAGCGCTGCACCCGCCCGCCTTCGTGGTCCACGGCAATGAGCAGGTCGGGATGGCGGGCATGCAGCTCGGCCGTGAGCGCTTCGAGCTGTTCCGGCGATTCGAAATTGCGGGAAAACAGGACCAGGCCACCCAGCAGTGGATGGCGCAGGCGCGCGCGCTCACTGTCCGTGAGCTGCAGGCCGGCAATGTCGAGCATCACAGGGCCAATCATGGCCGCTCCAGGATCACGAAGGCCACGGCATGCTGCGTTTCGTCCGTGACCGATACGTGGGTGCGGGTGATGCCGCGGGCCTCCACCCATTGCGCCAGCGCCGGCGCCAGGGCAATGGCCGGCGCCCCCTGGTCGTCGTGGGTGGTACCGATGTTGCGCCAGGTCACCGGCGTGTGCATGCCGGTGCCCAGTGCCTTGGAGAACGCCTCCTTCACGGCAAACCTTTTGGCAAGGTAGCGGGCCGGCTGGGGATGCGCATCGAAACGCGTCAGCTCCTGCACTGTCAGCACCCTTTCGGCAAAACGGCGCCCGTGGCGCTGCAACGCATCCCGGATGCGCTTGATTTGCACGGTATCCACGCCGATGCCGACGATCACGAAAGCGAGACCGCGTTGGTCATGAGGGTTTTCATTTCCCGTACGGCGGCTTCCCAGCCCACGAACAGGGCCTGCGCCACGATGGCATGCCCAATGTTGAGTTCGCTGAGGTTGGGCAGTGCTGCCACCGGACGGGTGTTGTGGTAGTTGAGACCGTGGCCGGCATTGATGCGCAGTCCCAGCGCAACCCCGTAATCGGTTGCCGTGCGCAACCGTTCCAGCTCCACCTTGCGTTCTGCCTCCGTTTCCAGTTCGGCATAGTGCCCCGTGTGCAGTTCCACCACCGGCGCGCCTGCTTCCCGGGCCGCATCGAGCTGTTCGCGATCGGCATTGATGAACAGGGACACGCGAATCCCGGCCGCGGCAAGCACGCCGCAGGCCTCGCGCACCCGGTTGAAATGGCGCACCACGTCCAGCCCGCCCTCGGTGGTCAGTTCCAGGCGCCGCTCTGGCACGAGGCAGGCATCGTGCGGCCGCGTCTTGACGGCAATGGCCAGCATTTCGTCCGTCACGGCCATTTCCAGGTTCATGCGCGTGGTCAGCACTTCGCGCAGGATTTCCAGATCGCGGTCCTGGATATGGCGGCGGTCTTCGCGCAAATGCAGGGTGATGGCATCGGCGCCGGCATACTCGGCGAGCAGTGCCGCCTGCACCGGGCTGGGATAGCGGGTGCCACGGGCTTGGCGCAACGTGGCAATGTGGTCGATATTGACGCCCAATTGAATCACAGCGGGGAAATCTCCTGAATGATGCGCCGGGAATGCAAGTCCGTCCGGCCCAGCTGATGCCCCAGCAGCAGTCGCATCAGCTGTTTGCTCTGACTCAGCGTCAACGGGTCCTCATAGTGGCCCGCGGCCATGTCGAGCAGGGTTTTACCAAGGAATTGTACTGTATTCCCCTCTCCTGCCACGATGCGCAGTGCACCGCTCTCCTGTTCGAAGCGATAGGTGGCCGCCGGATCGATGGGAGCGCCGCTGTCAGCCTCGCGATCCAGTTGCGGCGCATAGCCCAGCTCCCGCAGCAACGATACTTCGAAGGCGCGCAGGACCGGCTCGAGGGAAGTGCCGCCGGCCAGCCGTTCCATGGCCGTCTGGTAGGCCTGAAACACCACCTCATGGGGATCGTCCCGGCCCATCAGGCGCATCAGCAGCTCATTGAGGTAAAACCCGCAGAACAGCGCCCGCCCCTGCAGGAGAGGAATGCCGCCCTGCCACTCGGCCGATTTGAGGGTGCGCAGCTCCCCCTGCCCGAACCATCCGATGAGCAGGGGCTGAAATGGCTGCATGAGACCGCGCAGGGCGGAACGGGGGCGCCGCACCCCCTTTGCCACCAGGGGCAGGCGACCGTGCTGCGCCGTGAAAAACTCCACCACCAGGCTGGTTTCGCGCCAGGGAATGCTGTGCAGCACGAAGGCCGGCTGCTGCTGGATGCGCCCGCTCTCAGAGGTCATAACCCATCTGCTTCAGTGCCCGTTCGTCATCAGCCCAGCCGCCCTTCACCTTGACCCACAGTTCAAGGTGGACCTTGCCCTGCACCAGGCCCTCGATGTTCGCGCGCGCCAGAGTACCGATGGTCTTGAGTTTTTCTCCGCCCTGCCCGATCACGATCGCTTTCTGGTTGTCGTTGTTGACCACGATGGTGGCATGGATGCGACGCAGGGCACCTTCGGTGGCGTACTGGTCGATCAGAACGGTGGTGGCATAGGGCAGTTCCTCCCCCAGCAGCCGGAACAGCTGCTCGCGGATGAATTCTGCCGCCAGGAACCGCTCGTTGCTGTCCGTGATGTCGTCGGCGTCGTACATGAAGGCGCCTTCGGGCAGGCGTTTCGCGATTTCATCCAGCAGGCTGTCGAAATGCCGGTCGTGCTGGGCGCTCACCGGAATGATGGCATCAAAGCGTGGGTCCTGGCCGCGCTCCTGCAGGAACGGCAGCAGGCGATGGCGGGGGCGCGCCCGGTCGGATTTGTTGACCACGAGCAGCGGACGCACCGACAGGGGGATGCGGTCCAGCACCCGCTGGTCGTCGGCCCCCCAATGCAGGGCCTCCGCCACCATCAGCACCACGTCCACTTCCTGCAGCGTGTCCATGACCGAGCGGTTCATGGCACGGTTGAGCGCGCTTGTATGGCGGACCTGGTAACCCGGCGTATCCACGAACACGTACTGGATCTCTTCGCGGGTCAGTATGCCCCGTATCCGGTGCCGGGTGGTTTGCGGCTTGCGCGAAGTGATGCTGAGCTTCTGCCCGATCAGGTGGTTGAGCAGGGTGGATTTCCCCACGTTGGGGCGTCCCACCAGGGCCACCGTGCCGCATCGCATCATGCCCCCTCCTCCGGCAACAGGCCCAGGATCTGTTGCGCCGCCAATTGCTCCGCCATGCGCCGGCTCTTTCCTTCTGCGTCGGCCGTGAGGCCCAGGCCTTCAGCCTTGCAGCGCACCCGGAAGGTCTGGTCATGGGCTTCGCCGCGGGTTTCCAGCAACTGGTACACGGGCAGCGCATGGCGCCGGGCCTGCAGCCATTCCTGCAGCCGTGTCTTGGCATCCTTGGGGGTGGACGCCGGATCGAGCGTTTCCAGCAGGGGGGTCAGTTGCTCACGGATCACGCGCTCGGCCGCGGCAAAGCCCCCATCCTCGAATACTGCGCCGAAGATGGCTTCCATGGCATCAGCGAGGATCGAGGGGCGACGGCCACCCCCGCTTTTGAGCTCGCCTTCGCCCAGGCGCAGAAGTTCGCCCAGGCGGATCTGCTGCGCCACCTGCAACAGCGCTTCCCGGTTCACGAGTGCGGACCGGATGCGGCTCAGCTCCCCTTCGGAAAATTTCGGATACTGCACGAACAGCCAGTGTGCCACCACCAGGTTGAGCACGCTGTCGCCCAGGAATTCCAGTCGCTCGTTATTGCGCAGGAGGGTGCTGCTGCGATGGGTCAGAGCCTCCACGGCCAAATCGCGCGACCGGAAGGCATAGCGGATGCGCTCCCCCAGGAGGTCAGCCGGTGTGTCGTCCCTGCGCATCATGGGTCAGCGGATCATGGTGCCGATCCGCTTGAAGTCCTGGAAGTTCATCCACACCAGCACGGCACGGCCCACGATGTTGTCTTCCGGCACGAATCCCCAGTAACGGCTGTCCGAGCTGCGGTCGCGGTTGTCTCCCATCATGAAGTAGTGCCCGGCCGGCACCTTGCAGGAAAAGCCTTCCTCGCTGTACTGGCAGGCCGCGCGATCGGGAAAGTCCCGCACCTGGGACACGAACACCGGTGGCTGGGCCCCCAGGGTGATGATGGCGTGGTCATGGGACCCCAGTTGTTCCTGGTAACGATCAAAGGTGGCGTAATTGAGGGCGTTTTCCACATCGCCGAAAGTGCCATCGGGCCGGGTGGGCACGGATTCGCCATTGATGGTGAGGCGCTTGTCGCGGTAGGTCACCACATCGCCGGGCAGCCCCACCACCCGCTTGATGTAATCGGTGGAGGGATCTTCCGGATACTTGAATACCATCACTTCGCCGCGCTGGGGAAGGTGCACCGGGATAAAAGCGTGGTTGGTGACGGGCAGGCGGATGCCGTAGTCGTACTTGTTGACGAGGATGAAGTCGCCCACGCGCAGGGTGGGGATCATGGAACCTGAAGGGATCTTGAAGGGCTCGAACAGGAACGAGCGCACCACGAACACGACCAGGATGACCGGGAAAAAGCTTTTGGAAATCTCGAGCCAGGCGCTTTCATTGGGGTCTGCGGTCCGGCCGCGCCGGCGCAACCAGTCCCACAGCACCACGAGCCCCGTGAGCATGCTGGCCGCCAGCAGGATCTCGGAAAACCCCGTCACCTTGAGCATCAGCCCGAAGGCGCACACCAGCATCACGAGCCAAGCGGTCTGCACCCAGCTGCCATGGGGATCCTGCTTGCCCCGCGGGCGTTTGGAAAAAAGATCCCAGATCACGATCGGCAGGGTGATGGCCAGGCCGGCAATGCCCAGTTTGAACAGATCCATTATTTGTTCTCCACTTGCAGGATGGCGAGGAAGGCCTCCTGCGGAATTTCAACGCTGCCCACCTGCTTCATGCGCTTCTTGCCGGCCTTCTGCTTTTCCAGCAACTTGCGCTTGCGCGTGATGTCCCCGCCATAGCACTTGGCCAGCACGTTCTTGCGCAGTGCCTTGATGGTTTCACGGGCGATGATGTGCGCCCCGATGGCCGCCTGCACCGCCACGTCGAACATCTGGCGCGGGATCAGTTCGCGCATGCGCGCGGCCAGTTCGCGGCCGCGATACTGGCTGCTGGAGCGGTGCACCACCAGCGACAGGGCATCCACCTTCTCTCCGTTGATGAGGATGTCCAGTTTCACCAGGTCGGAAGGCCGGAACAGCTTGAACTCGTAATCCAGCGACGCATAGCCACGGCTCACGGACTTGAGGCGGTCGAAGAAATCCATCACCACCTCATTGAGGGGCATCTCGTAGGTCAGGACCACCTGACGCCCGGAGTACAGCATGTCCACCTGCACGCCGCGCTTCTGGTTGCACAGGGTGATGACGGCGCCCACGTAGTCCTGGGGCAACAGCATGGTAGCCGTGATGATAGGCTCGCGGATTTCCTCGATCTTGGAGGGATCGGGCATGCGCGAGGGATTTTCGATTTCCATCACGGTGCCGTCGCGCAACACCACTTCGTACACCACGGTGGGCGCCGTGGTGATGAGGTCCATGTCGTATTCGCGTTCCAGCCGCTCCTGCACGATTTCCATGTGCAGCAAACCCAGAAAGCCGCAACGGAAGCCAAAGCCCAGGGCCTGGGAGGTTTCCGGCTCGTAGTGCAGCGAGGCATCGTTGAGCTTGAGCTTTTCCAGGGCATCGCGCAGGGCATCATACTGGTTGCTTTCCACAGGATAGAGGCCGGCAAACACCTGCGGCTTGATGTCCTTGAAGCCTGGCAGGGGCACCTGGGCGGGCGCCGTGGCAAGCGTCAGGGTATCCCCCACCCGGGCCGAATGCAGCTCGCGGATGCCCGCGATCACGAACCCCACCTCCCCCGCAGAGAGACTGTCGCGCGCCAGGGACTTGGGCGTGAATACACCCACCTGTTCGCACAGGTAGGTGGTCTGCGTGGACATGAGCAGGATCTTGTCCTTGGGCCTCAAGACCCCGTCCACCACGCGCACCAGCATCACCACGCCCACGTAGTTGTCGAACCAGGAATCGATGATGAGCGCCTTGAGGGGACCGTCAGGATTGCCCTGGGGCGGCGGTACCCGGGCAATTACCGCCTCCAGCACCTCTTCCACCCCTTCCCCGGTCTTGGCGCTTACCCGCAGCGCATTCTGGGCATCGATGCCGATGATGTCCTCGATTTCGCCAATCACCCGCTCGGGCTCGGCCGAAGGCAGGTCGATCTTGTTGAGCACGGGGAAAACCTCCACGCCCTGCTCGATGGCCGTATAACAGTTGGCCACGGTTTGCGCTTCCACCCCCTGCGACGCATCCACCACCAGCACCGCCCCTTCGCAGGCAGCGAGCGAGCGCGAAACCTCGTAGGAAAAGTCCACGTGCCCAGGGGTATCGATCAGGTTGAGGTGGTACGTCCCGCCGTCACGGGCGCGGTACTGCAGTGCCGCCGTCTGGGCCTTGATGGTGATGCCGCGTTCCCGTTCCAGATCCATGCTGTCCAGCACCTGGGATGCCATTTCGCGGTCGGACAGCCCGCCGCACATCTGGATGAAACGGTCTGCCAGGGTGGATTTCCCGTGGTCGATATGGGCAATGATGGAAAAATTGCGGATCTGCTTCATGGCCTTTATGGAAAAAAGGGCATCCTGGGATGCCCTTTTCACCGATTAACGGGGCGTACAGCCACCAAAGCGGTGAATTCTAGCCGAATTTGCCGGCGCTTGCAGCAATCACCGCCTCGAAGCGCAGCCGATCGAAATGATAATGGCACACTTCCCGCCCTCCATGGACCAGGACCGGCACCAGCTCGCCATACCGGGCTTCGACCGCAGCCGGCGCCATGTCCACATCTACCACATCCACTTCGAACGGGCGGCCAGCGCGGGCCGCTTCCAGCGCAGCCGCCATGTCCTGGCACAGGTGGCAATAGCGGCGGCTGTAGAGCGTAAAGTGGAGCCCGCTCATTCCGGCTTCACGGTCACAAACTGGGCATTGTCGCCGCGCCGCACCAGCAGGGCCAGCATTTTCCGGGGACCCGCGTGGGCCAATGCCTGGTTGAATTCCTTGATGGAATGGATTTCATTGTTATTGAGGGAAAGGATCACGTCCCCATTCTGCAGACCTGCCCGGGCAGCCGGTCCGGCCGCATCCTCCACCAGCACGCCGCCGACGATGTCGAGCTCCTTGATCTGTTCGGGCGTCAGATCGGCCAAGGCCAGTCCCAGTTTCCCGGCAGCACCCTGTCGTGCACGGTTGCCGGGCGAGACATCGTTGCGCACGGACCGCTCGGCCGGCATTTCGCCCACCTGGACCGACAGGTCAAGCGTCTCGCCCTTGCGCCAGACCTGCACCGACACGGAACTGCCTGCCTTGGCGCTGCTCACCACTCGCGGCAGGTCATCCTGGGTATTGATGGGCTTGCCGTCGAAACGCAGGATGATGTCGCTGGGACGGATCCCCGCCTTGTCGGCCGGCGCCCCCTTCTGCACGGAAACCACCAGGGCACCGCGGGGTTTGCCCAGGCCAAAGGAATCGGCCAGCTCCTTATTCACTTCCTGGATCACCACGCCCAGCCAGCCCCGGCTGACCTTGCCGGTGGTGCGCAGCTGGTCGGACACCTGCAAGGCCACATCGATGGGAATGGCGAAGGAGAGGCCCATGTAACCCCCCGTACGGCTGTAGATCTGGGAATTGATGCCGATGACTTCGCCCTTCATGTTGAACAGCGGCCCCCCCGAATTGCCGGGATTGATGGGCACGTCAGTCTGGATGAAGGGCACCAGGGTCTCCTGGGGCAGCGAACGGCCCTTGGCACTGATGATGCCCTTGGTGACGCTGCTTTCGAAACCGAAGGGGGAACCGATGGCCAGCACCCATTCCCCCACCCTGGCCTTGGCGGGATCGCCGATCTTGACCACCGGTAGCCTGGTGGCATCGATCTTGAGCACGGCCACGTCCGTCTTGCGGTCGACCCCCACCACCTTGGCCTTGAATTCACGCTTGTCCTGGAGGGACACCACTACCTCGTCGGCGCCCTGTACCACGTGGGTATTGGTGAGAATATAGCCGTCGGGGCTGATGATGAATCCTGATCCCATGGAATGGGATTCCTCGGTCTGCCCGTGCGGACCCGGGCCCGGCATCATGGGGATGCCAAAGCGCCGGAAGAATTCCTGCATGGGATCCATGTCCTGGGGCATGCCCCCCTGGCCCCCATCGGACGTGGCCCGGGCATTGGTGGTGGCACTGATGTTGACGACGGTGGAGGCCTGCTTCTCCACGAGATCAGAGAAATCCGGGAGGTTTTCCGCCTGGGCCCAGCCCAACCAGCTGGTCAGGAGGATGGCGACGTACACGACAACACGCTTCATGGATGGGGGCTCCGGAGGTTGATGACAGACTGGCCGATCTGGGTCACGGCGGAGAGCGGGACTTCTCCCACCACCGTGATCTGGTGTTCGTCGCGGCGGGCTGAATAATAGCTCAGGGCATTGGGCAGGGATTCGGCACGGTCGGCACGCGTTGTTCCCGATGCCGGTTCGATGAACACGGAAACCGAGGCAAGCCCGTCGGAATAGACCAGGTGGGTCACGGCACCGCTACCTCCGGGCAGCGTGCGACGGACTTCCACCACCTTGTGGAACCCCGGGGGCGCGTTGGACGCCACCCAACCGCTGTGATCCGGGTCGGCACCCAGGGCAGGCACCGTGTCCTGGCGCCAGCTGTCCGTGCCGGAATAGGCAGGCTTGAACTGGGCCGGATCGGGATGGGTGCCGATGGTCACTTCGGTGAACACGGACATCTGGATCGGCTCCCCGTGCGGGCCCAGCGTGACTTCGCGCAACAGCAGGCGGCTGGGAAGGTCTGCACAGACCTCGTGGGCAAAGCGCAGGGCATCGCGGGGACGCAAGGCAATGATCTGGCAATCGTGGCCGGCCACCCGGTCCTGCCCGGTGACGAACAGCTCGTAATTGTCAGCGTAGGCCTGCAGGGGGGGAACAATCAGCGCGGGGAAGAAATGCCGCCCTTCGGCACGTTGCAGTCGTATGGAGCGTACGTCAGGGAAATAGCAGCGCATTTCGTCATTGGAACGGAGGATTTCCCGGGGCGGCCCATTCAGCGTGTCGATGCGGCTCAACTCCTGCCCATGGTCGTAACTGTGCACCACGCGCGAAGCTTCCATGCTGCCATCGTGCTGGAACACGAAAATCCCGGAATAGGACACTTGCTGGGCGGCCGTGGAAAGCTGCTGCAACAACGTGACAGGATCGGGCACTGCCTCTTTTGGGGATTCCGCACCGGCACCCAGGGGCAACAGCCCCAAACCGGCCCAAAAGGCAATCCAGACGGCTTTCATCGAGACGGAGGCCCTTCGGTGGTGTAATCCACCGTCTGGAAGCCGGACAGGGGAGACCACTGGCGGTGCATTTGCACGTAGGGCCCGGCTTCCGTCGTGGCCGCCACCTGGGTGGGGGCAGCTACCGGGGCGGGAGCCGTCGCCGTGAATGCTGGTGCCGTCCCTGGCAGCGGTGGATTGTTCTGGAACGTCCAGGTGGTGACGGCCACGGCACTCACCGCCGCCGCCACGGCGAGCCAACGCGGCAGCGCCGGACGGGGGGGGCGACGGGCAGGTGCGAGTACCGTGGGCTCGTCGGCCAGTGCCCGTGAAACCCGTGTCCCGATGCAGGTGTGGCGGATATGGTGCTCACGCAACACGTCGCCGATCAAATGGTATTCGTTCCAGACACGGGCCGTATCCCCATCGGTGCTCCAGCGGGCCAGCAACGGCGGCTCCTGGGTCTCCTCCAGCTCTCCGTCCATCAATGCAGATAGTTGTTCGCGATTCATCACCATCTCCTGTCGCTCGAAACGTCCAGCAGGGGACGCAATCGTTCCGCAATCGCCTCGCGTGCCCTGAAAATCCGGGACCGAACGGTCCCGATGGGGCAGTTCATGAACGCGGCGATTTCCTCGTAGCTCAATCCTTCTATTTCACGCAGGCGGATGGCCGTGCGCAATTCCTCCGGCAGCGCCTCCATACTGGCGTTGACGGTTTCCGCAATCTGCCGGCTCATGAGTTCCGCTTCCGGAGTGTTGACGTCCCGCAGCAGCACGGCATCCTCGAAATTTTCCGCTTCTTCCGCGTCCAGCGGCGTCTGGGTCGGGGCGCGACGTCCCTGGGCCACCAGGTAGTTTTTGGCGGTGTTCACGCCGATACGATACAGCCAGGTGTAAAAGGCGCTGTCCCCGCGGAACGAGGCCAGGGCGCGGTAGGCCTTGATGAAGGCTTCCTGGGTCACATCCTCGGCCTCCGCCTGGTCGCGTACCAGTCGGCCCACCAGGCGGCCCAGCTTGCGCTGGTATTTGCTCACCAGCATTTCAAATGCATGCTTGTCACCGCGCTGGGCCCGTTCCACCAGTCGCTGGTCGATTTCACGATCCGTCATGCCACTCCCGGCATTGAAAATGGGGACTTCCTGCACAACCGGCGTCGGGGCCATCGAACGCAATGGCCGGCGCGCTGGCGTCACTTCAACGCTGCTGAGTGTACTATACAAGGGCACAGTGCCCGTGATCGCGCTATCCGCTGACATGCAGGTGTTGACCACGCCCGGCGCGAATTGGTTCCTGACAACCCGGCACCCTCATCGCCCAGCCTCAATTTGGAATGGTACAAAAATGACGTTTCAACCGCTCCTCACGCTTGCGGAACTGCGTGCCGCAGAACAGCAGTCCCTGCGCCTGCTGCCGCCGGGAGCCCTGATGGAGCGCGCCGGGTCGGCAGCCGCAGCCTGGATCCTGGCCCATTTTCCGGGGCGGGGGGAAGTCCGGGTGCTCGCCGGCCCTGGCAACAACGGCGGGGATGGCTGGGTGACCGCCCATGCCTTGCGCAGGGCCGGCGTCGAGGTACGGGTGTTGTGCGCCGATGGCCCGGCACCCCTCCCCCCCGACGCAGACCGGGCGCGCCAACGCTACTGCGGGGAGGGCGGCCCTGTCCTCCATGCCTGGCCCGAAGATGGGGCACCGCGCCTGATCGTGGATGCCCTTTTCGGTATCGGGCGGCTGCGCCCCCTGCAACCGCCCCATGCCACCTGGATTGCCCACTGCAATGCGGCCGCTTGTCCCGTGGTGGCGCTGGACGTTCCCAGCGGGCTGGATGCCGGCAGCGGCATTGCGCAATCGCCCACCGTACGGGCCACCCATACCCTCACTTTCATCGCAGGCAAGGCCGGGCTGTATACCGGCGACGGACCGGACCATTGCGGCACCATCTCGGTACTGGGCCTTGAGGTACCTGCTGCCGGCTCGGGGGCCCTCCTGGCAGAATCCCCCCTGCTGTCGCAGTGGCCCCGTCGCCGCCGCAACACCCACAAGGGCCAATTCGGCGCCGTGGGCGTGCTGGGGGGTGCGCCGGGCTTTGCCGGCGCTGCCATGCTCGCGGCCGAAGCCGCCCTCCAGTGCGGTGCCGGGCGGGTCTGGCTCGCTGCTCTGGATCCCGCCCTGGGGTCCCAGGCCGTATTGCGCTGCCCGGAATTGATGACCCTGGATCCGGCCACCCTGTTGTCGTGGCCCCCGCTCACCACCCTGGTGGCCGGTCCTGGCCTGGGGCAGTCTGGAGCTGCCATCGCCTTGCTGGAACAGGCCCTGACCCTGCCCTCTGCCCTCGTGCTCGATGCCGACGCCCTCACCCTGCTCGGGAGCCGCCCGGAATGGGCCAGGCGCCTGCGCCAGCGCACGGCCCCCACCCTGCTCACGCCCCATCCGGGCGAAGCACGGCGCCTGCTGCCGGAACTGCCTGAAGACCGGGTGACCGCCGCCTTGGCCCTGGCCCGCCACTATGGCAGCCTGGTGGTGCTGAAGGGTTGCGGCAGCGTCGTGGCCGAGCCGGAATCCGGGCGCTGGTGGATCAACCCGACTGGCAATGCGGGGCTGTCGGCACCGGGCATGGGAGACGTCCTGGCGGGTGCCCTGGGCGCCCTGCTCGCCCAGGGCCTGAACCCGCTCACGGCACTGCAGCTGGCCGTCCATGCCCATGGTGCCGCCGCCGAGGATTGCGCGGTCCAGGGGCAAGGCCCCATCGGGCTGTCGGCACGGGAAGTCACGGTCGCGCTGCGACGCCGCCTCAATAGGCATTTATAATGGCGCCCTTTCCATTGCACGAGGGGCGACTGTCATGACAGAGCGGGATACCATGGCCTACGACGTGGTCATCGTCGGCGCCGGCCCCTCGGGCCTTGCCTGTGCCATCCGCCTCAAGCAGCTGCAACCGGCCCTGTCCGTCTGCGTACTGGAAAAAGGCGCCAGCGTGGGCGCCCATATCCTGGCGGGTGCCGTCATGGAACCGCGGGCACTGAACGAGCTGTTCCCCGACTGGCAGAAGCGCGGCGCGCCGCTGCACACGCCCGTCACTGAAGACCGCTTCCTGTTGCTGGGGGCGCGGGGCCACTGGTCCCTGCCCATACCACCCTCCCTGCACAACCACGGCAACTACATCGTGAGCCTGGGACAGGTCTGCCAGTGGCTCGCGCTGGAAGCCGAAGCCCTGGGCGTGGAAATCTACCCCGGCTTTGCCGCCGCCGAGATCCTGTACGATGCCACAGGCCAGGTCACGGGAGTCGCCACGGGCGACATGGGCCTTGACCGGGAGGGCAAGCCCGGGCCCCGTTACCAGCGCGGCATGGCCCTGATGGCACGGCAAACCGTCTTCGCCGAAGGCTGTCGCGGCTCCCTAACGCGCACGCTGATGGAACGATTCGACCTGCAACGCGACAGTGCTCCCCAGACCTATGGCCTCGGTCTCAAGGAAATCTGGGAAATCGATCCGGCACACCATGTCGCGGGCCGTGTGGTGCACACCGTGGGCTGGCCCCTGGATCCCGCCACCTATGGCGGTTCCTGGATGTACCACCTGGCGGACAACCAGGTGTCGGTGGGCTTCGTGGTCGGGTTGGATTATCGTAATCCCTACCTGAGCCCCTTCGAGGAATTCCAGCGTTTCAAGACCCACCCTGCCATCCGCCCCACGCTGGAACAGGGGCGACGCATTGCCTACGGAGCGCGCGCCCTGTCGGAAGGCGGCTGGCAATCCATTCCCCGCCTCACGTTTCCGGGCGGGTTGCTGGTGGGCGACGGGGCAGGATTTCTCAACGTGCCCAAGATCAAGGGCAGCCATACCGCGCTCAAATCGGGCATGGTGGCTGCCGAGGCCCTGGTGTCCCACCTGGCCGGGGATGCGGGCGCGGAATGCACGGCCTATCCCGAGGCCCTGAAAGCGAGCTGGGTCTGGAGCGAACTCCACCACGCCCGCAACATCCGCCCCGGCTTTCGCTGGGGACTGTGGCCAGGACTGCTCCATGCCGCCACGGATGCCTGGCTGCTGCGGGGCAAGGCCCCCTGGACCCTCAAGCACCGCAAGGATCACGAACAGCTGCAGCCGGCACGGGCCTCGCATCCCATCCCTTATCCCAAGCCGGACGGGCACCTCACCTTCGACCGTCTCTCCTCCGTCTTCCTCACCAATACGGCCCACGAGGAGGGCCAGCCGGTGCATTTGCGACTGGAGCATCCCGAAACTGCACTCAAGGTCAACTTCCGGGTATATGATGGTCCTGAAACCCGGTACTGTCCTGCCGCCGTCTATGAAATCGTGCGGGATGCCGGAGGCCATCCGCAGTTACAGATCAACAGCCAGAATTGTATTCATTGCAAAACCTGTGACATCAAGGATCCCACCCAGAACATCCGGTGGGTGGTCCCTGAAGGGGGTAGCGGTCCCAACTACCCCAACATGTGAACTCCATCTGTCAAGGAGGGGGTACGATGAATACTGTCAAAACCATTCTCAGAAGCAAACCGACCATGCTCTGGTCGATTGGCCCCGAGGCCCGGGTCATGGATGCCCTGCGCCTGATGGCCGAGAAAAACGTCGGCGCCCTGGTGGTCATGGAGGGCCCGCGGCTGGTCGGCATGATTTCCGAGCGGGACTATGCGCGCAAGGTGGCCCTGATAGGCAAGACTTCCGCGGACACGCCGGTCTCCGCCATCATGACGAGCCCGGTCTGGTCGGTGACGCTGCAGCACACCCGGGAGGAATGCATGGCGCTCATGACCACGAAGCGCGTGCGGCACCTGCCGGTGACGGACGGGGCGCAGGTGGTGAACCTCCTCTCCATCGGGGACCTGGTGAAGGATGCCCTGATGGAACAGGAGGAAACCATCCACCAGCTGGAAAGCTACGTGACCAGTTGAGACGGTCCGGACCGGGGCATCACCCCATCCGGGACTTGACGTGCGCCAGCACGGACTCGCCCAGGGGCAGGAATTCCTGCAGCAGGCCGTCGATTTCCTTGCGCGCGCTGGCCACGAAGGCCATGTCCTTGATCATGGGCACGTTGATGTCCACGTTGAGGGCCGCACTGCGCAAGGCGGCCTGCAGGGCGAGTACCCCCGCGCCGGTGTCGCTGATCACGTTGCGATTGCCGTGCTCGGCAGAACGCCGGGCCACCCGGATCACTTCGGCGCAGGCATGGGCGCAGGCGAGCGGGACGCGCGTGGCCTGCTTCAATCCCTCCTGGATGGCCACGGTGCGGTCTGCCTTCTCCGACGCCGTCTCCTTGGGCAGGCGATAGGCGGCCATCAGCTGGTTGAAGGCGCCCACGTCGTCGGCCACCATGCCTGTCAGCCGCGCGCGCAATCCTTCGCTCGCGGCCAGCTGGGCCTGCATCTCGCTTTCCACCGCCTCGTAGCCCTTCTTGCCGATGGTGAGGTTTGCCACCATGGAAATCAGGGCCGCGCCCATGGCGCCCATGATGGCCGCCGCCCCCCCGCCTCCGGGTGTGGGCGCGGCACTGGCAAGTTCATCCAGAAACTGTTGCAGCGGCATGTCCTGCATGGTGAGTCTCCTTATCCGACCATGGTTTTGGCAATGGCATAAATCTCGGCGGCATCGAGGCAAAGGTCGTTCTGCTCGAACAGGCGTGCCACGCAGGCCCGGTGCAGGGCGAGCTTGAGGGCTCCGAAACCGATGGCGCCGAATGCCAGCTTGCCGTGCCGGTCCCGGGCGCGGTCCATCAGGTCGATGCCGGCAATGCCGGCAGGCGGGCTGGCATTGGCATCGGCCACCAGTTGCAACCGGGGCAGGTCCTTCCACTGCCCTTCCTCCAGCAACACCACACCGGCAGCGCCGGTCCCCACGATGATGTGGGCGTTGCGAACGGCAGCGGCACGGGAAGCCAGGTCAGGTGCGGCAGCGGCCTGGACGGTCACGCCAAAGCGCTGGGCGATGGCATCGCACACGGCCTGGGTGCGATCCAGCTGGCGCCCGGTGATGGTGACCCTGACCCCTTCCTGCGCCAGCATCACGGCGGCGCGCTGTCCCACTGGGCCCGTTCCTGCCAGGATCACGGCCTCCATGCCGGCGAGGGAACGTCCGTGGGACAGCCAGGCCACGCAGGCAGCCGCCGTGGTATTGGCGCCGTTGCTGTCCAGCATGAGGGAGACGCGAAAATTGCTGAAGAATTTTTTACGGACGGCCTGGAAAAGGGCTTCGCCGGCCAGGAGGTTGCCGCCCCCCACAAAAATGGCCGTGTTTTTCTTGTCCTTGGGTGCCCGGGTAAAAATCGCCCCTTCCACCAACCCCCCCACATTGTCGGGAGTCACGCCGGCATAGGGAATCACCTGGTCGGCCCCGCCATCATGGGCCACCACGTTGTCGAAGACGGACGGCAGGGCATCCGTGTCGAACTGGTACAGCAGTTTCTTCATTGCCACACTCCTGTGAAGGGGTGAGATTTTAAGCCCGATCCCGGGGCCGCATCAAAAAGGTTTTTATGGTAACCATCAGGGATGATTGGGCAAACGTTCCAGGAACTCGGCCACGATGGGGCCCCACGCGGCCGCCTGTCCCAGGTTCTGGTGGCCCAGGGAGGGCACGGGGGCGAGCATTCGCAATTCGCCATGGGGCATGCGCGTCAGGGCGCCGCTGAGCGCGTCGAGCTCCACGGGGTTGAGCAGGTCATCCTCGAAATTGATGGCGAGGAACGGTACCCGGATGTTTTCCAGGTTCCTCTCGGGGTGATAGTCGGCCGAAGCCTCGAAGCGGTAGAGAATGTCGTTGGCATCGAGCATGCGCGCCGCATCAGCCAGGGCATGGTAATACTGTTGGGCCGCTGCGCGCGTGGGCGCCTGGGACTGGAGGTGGGTGGCGCTATCGGTCATGACCGCAAACAGGGGCCAGGTGCGCACGAAGGAGGCCGGCGGGGTCGTGTAATTGCCCCCCTGCCAGTCCTCCGAATCCCGGATGGCGGCAATGATGACCTGGCGCCAGAGCATGTTGCGTCCGCTCACGGGCGTGGGCGAACTGGCCAGGGCCACGGCACCATCCATGAAATCGGGATGGGTTTCCGCCAGGAGCCAGGTGTGCATGCCTCCCATGGAAGTGCCGATGACGGCGTGCAGGTGGGCCACGTGCAGTCCTTCAGTCACCAGGCGCCAGGTGGCGTTCACCATGTCTCCGTAGCCATAGCGGGGAAACTTGGCCCGCAGCCCGTCGCTGGGCTTGGCAGAACGCCCCATGCCGATGCCGTCCGGAATGATGAGGAAATAGCGGCGGGAGTCGAGCGGCTGCCCCGGCCCATACAAATGGGCGGCCATGCCGGGCAGGAACCAGTTGCGGGCCGTGCCGGTCGTGCCATGCAGCAGCAGCACGGCATTGGTGACCCGCCCCTGGTCGTCCCGCTGCGGGCTGCCCAGGGTGGTATAGCCCAGCACCAGTTCGGGCAGCACCTCGCCCGAGGCAAAACGAAAATCCTTGAGCGCAAAGTGCCCTTCCACCGCTCCGGGATACGGTTCGCCCGCCGCAACCCCCAGTATGCCTGCCATGACGAGACCTCCCACCCATTTCCGGAATGCGTTCATGTTCCCCCGCTAGAACGATGCCACGTCCATGGCCTCCAGCGCCGTCGCTCCCTCCACGATGGCCATGCAGGCGGCAGTGCAGGCGGCCCCGCCCTGCTCCAGGTAGAATCGGGCCGTGGCCAGCTTTGCCCGGTAAAACGCCGCGTCCGCGGGCCCGGCCGCCAGCGCCGCCGTGGCCACCATCGCGCTGCGGGCCATCAGCCATCCCGAGGTGAGCCATCCCATCAACTGCAGGTAAGGCGCCGCAGCGGCAAACACCTGCGCCGGATGTGCAGTGGCCGTGGCAAGCAAACAGGCGCTGGCCCGCTCGGCGGCCTCCAGCATGCGAGCAAGTCCCGCCCCCTCCCCGGGAGGCAGGGCTGCCAGCGTCTCCTTCACGTCGCGGCACAGGTCTGCCACCATGGCGCCGCCATCGCGCAGGAGCTTGCGACCCACCAGATCGTTGGCCTGGATGGCCGTGGTGCCTTCGTAGATGGTGGTGATGCGCGCATCGCGCAGGTACTGGGCGGCGCCGGTCTCCTCGATGTATCCCATGCCGCCGTAGACCTGCAGTGCCTCGTTGGCAGCCCATACGCCCATTTCCGTGCAGAAGCCCTTGACGATGGGCGTCAGCAGGTCGGAGCGGGCCTGCGCGCGCGCCCGTTGCGCCGCATCGGGTTCCGCGTGGGCACGATCCAGCATCTCCCCGGCATGGTAGCCCAGGGCCCGGCAAGCCTCGATGCGGGCCTTGAGGGTCGCCAGCATGCGCTTCACGTCGGGATGGTGCTGGATCGGGGCCCGTTCGGCCATGCCCACGGGCACGCCCTGGATGCGTTCCCGGGCATACTGCAGCGCACCCTGGTAGGCCCGCTCGGCAATGGCGAGCCCCTGGATCCCCACGGAAAAGCGCGCCGCATTCATCATGATGAACATGAGCTCGAGGCCATGATGGGCTTCTCCCAGCAGGTAGCCTTCGGCCCCGCCCGCATCGCCGAACGCCAGCACGCAGGTGGGGCTGCCGTGGATGCCCAGCTTATGTTCGAGGGAAACGGTACGCACATCGTTGCGTGCGCCCAGGGTGCCATCCTCCTGCACCAGGAATTTGGGCACCACGAACAGGGAAATGCCCTTCACGCCGGGAGGCGCATCGGGCAAACGCGCCAGCACCAGGTGCACGATGTTTTCCGTGAAGTCCTGGTCGCCGTAGGTGATGAAGATCTTCTGCCCGGTAATGCGGTAGTGGTCGCCTTCGGGCACGGCCCGCGTGCGCAGGGCCGCAAGATCCGAGCCCGCTTGGGGTTCGGTCAGGTTCATGGTTCCGGTCCAGCGCCCGCTCACCATGGCGGGCAGGAAGCGCTGGCGCAGGACCGGGGACCCGGCCGTGTGGATGGCTTCCACGGCGCCCCGGGTAAGCAGGGGACACAACGTGAAGGCCATGTTGGCCGCATGCCACATTTCCTCTGCGGGAGCCCCCATGAGGTTGGGCAGTCCCTGTCCGCCGTATTCCACCGGACAGGTGAGCCCATTCCAGCCTCCTGCCACGAACTGCTGGTAAGCTGCCCTGAATCCTGCCGCCGTCACCACCTGGCCTTCATCGAGCCGGGCGCCTTCCCGATCCCCGGCGCGGTTGAGCGGGGACATGACAGCTTCGGCAAAACGCGCGCATTCCTCCTGGATGGCATCGAACAGGTCATCGCTGGCCTCTTCGAAACCCGGCAGGGCACTGATGCGGGACAGGCCCAGCAATTCCTTCACGACGAAAGCCATATCCCGCAAGGGGGCACGGTACTCCTGCATGGACAATCCTCCCGGTTGCGTTCCGTTCCTCAGAAAATCTCGCCTGGTGCCAGGAAACGCCACTGGCCCATGGGTAATGCCCCCAGGCAAACTTTACCGATGCGCACGCGTTTCAGCCCCACCACGGTCAAGCCCACCAGTTCGCACATGCGGCGGATCTGGCGCTTCTTGCCTTCCCGCAGCACAAAACGCAGCTGGTCGCGATTCTGCCAGCGCACGTCGGCCCGCTTGAGCGGCACCCCCTCCAGGCTCAGGCCAAAATTGAGCTGTGCCAGCCCGGCTTCGCTCAAGCGGCCCTCCACCCGCACCAGGTACTCCTTCTCGATGGCCGAGTCCGCGCCCACCAGGGTCTTGGCGACGCGACCATCCTGCGTCAGCACCAGCAGCCCGGTGGAATCGATGTCCAGCCGGCCTGCCGGGGCCATGCCCGCCAGGGTCGCAGCTGTCAGCGCCTGCGTCGCCGGATCCTCGCGCCAGTGGCGCTCGGCGGTCACCAGGGTGATGGCCGGACGGTAGCCCTCCTCCGCCTGGCCCGACACATAGCCCACGGGCTTGTGCAACAGCACCGTGGCCTGGCCCGCCTGCTGCCGGCGCGCCGCCTCGGCCAGGGTAATGGCCTGGGACGGATCGATGCGGGTGCCCAGTTCCGTGATGCGTTCGCCATCCACGAAAACCCAGCCCTTGCGGATCCACTCGTCCGCCTCGCGGCGTGAACAGAGCCCGCGTTCGGACATGATTTTGGAGAGGCGGGTTTTTTCAGGGAGCATGCAGAAAATTTCGGATCACGGCAATCTGGTCCGACGCCATGAGCGATGGCGCGTGGCCACAACCCACCACCTCATGCACCTGCAGACCGGGATGGGAAAGCTTCATGAGGGCCAAGGTATGGGGCAGCAGCAAGTCGGAATACTGGCCGCGCATCACCAAAGTCGAACAGCGCACGCCATTCCAGATCAGGGTCATGTCCACGTCACCCATGGACGCGCCGAAGAATACCCCGGCAATGGCAGGATCGTAGAGGAGGCGATACTTGCCGTCGGGCCAGCGGCGTACCCCATGCACGGCCACATGGCGCCACTGGGCATCGGTCAGCGGCCCGAATTCCGCATGGACCCGCCGGAAATAGGCCTCGGCCGCCTCGAGGCTCTCGAAAGCCTCCGGTTTGCCCACATATCCGGCCAGGCGCTGCAATGCCGCCATGGGCACCTGGCTGCCCACATCGTTCAGCACCAGCCGGCGCACAGGGGTGCCCGCCTGGGCGGCCAGCATCATGCCGATCAGCCCGCCCATGGACGTCCCGACCCAGTCCACCGTCTCCGCACCGCTGCGGGCAATCAGCGCCGCCATGTCGGAAAGGTACAGCGGGTAGCCGTAGTCGGTTTTATGCACCAGCCATTCGCTGGTACCCCGCCCTGCCACATCCGGACAAATGACGCGGTAGTCGCGGCACAAGGCATCGGCCAGGGCATCGAAATCCCGGCTGTTGCGCGTCAGGCCATGCACGCAGAACAGCACGCGCGGATTGTCCGGTTCGCCCCATTCGCTGTAGTCGACGCGGTGGAAACCGTGCAGCCAGAGGGCACGAAAGGACTTGCGGCGCATGGGTTCAACGGTAGAGGCCATCATCGCTCACCAGGATGTCCACGGGCATGTCGTGCGCCTCTACCGGCACGGCGGGCACCAGCTGTTCCACGAAGGCCACGGCAATGGTGGCGGCACGGCGTTCTGGGCGCGCCAGCAGCTTGTCGTAGAAGCCCCCGCCATATCCCAGGCGATGGCGCTCACGATCGAATACCGCACCGGGCATGAGGATACAGTCCACCTCTGCCAGCACAGCCTCCCGACAACGCCGGGGATCGGGCTCGCGGATGCCCCATACTCCCGCCTGGAGGCTGTCCTGCAGGTCTTCCACCTGGTACAGCGCCAGGGTTTTGCTCGCGCGGTCCACCCGGGGCAATACCAGGCGTGCTCCGCGCGCCAGCACGGCATCCACCAGGGTGGACGTGTCGAATTCGGATCCCATGGACATGTAGGCCATGACGGTGCCGGCCGTGGCGAATTCCGGCAGCGCCTGCACCTGCCGGGTCAGCGCCTGGCTGCGCGTCTGCCGCCAGATCGGGGGAATGGTATCGCGACGGGCCAGGACCATTTGTCGCAGTTCGGATTTCCGGTAGGTTTTCATGGGAGGACAGTATAATGCCTCGCACAATGATCCAACGGAAGGTTTTTTCATGAAACGCGAAAACATTGCCAGCGGTTCCACCTGGGAACCCATCATCGGTTATTCACGCGCCGTCAAGGTCGGGCCCCACATCGCCGTTTCCGGTACCACCGGCACGGGTGCGGATGGCCGGCTGGTGGGCCCGGATGATGCCGAAGCGCAGACCCTGCAGGCCCTGCGCAACCTTGAAACCGCCCTGTCGCGGGCGGGGGCCGGCCTGCGTCACGTGGTGCGGACGCGCCTGTTCGTGACCCAGATCGACCAGTGGGAAAAAATTGCACGGGCCCATGGCCAGTTCTTCGGCGAGATCCGCCCTGCCACGACCCTCGTGGAAGTCAAGCGGCTGATCGACCCCGAAATGCTGGTGGAAATCGAAGCCGACGCCATCCTCACGGAAGACTGATTGGTCAGCCACTGCGCCGCTTCAGGGCTGCCCGGATCTGTTCCAGGGCAGTCGCGTCGTCCAGGGTCGTGAGGTCGCCGGGGTCGCGGCCTTCGGCGAGCGCCTGGATGCTCCGGCGCAGCAGTTTCCCGGAGCGGGTCTTGGGCAACAGGCCCACCACCAGCACCCGCGCCGGACGTGCAATGGGACCCAGGCGCCGGTCCACAGTGTCCATCACTTCTTTTTCCAGCGCACTGCATTGCGCGTCGTCAGCGCCGTCCAGCGCGCTTTTGGGAACCACAAAAGCCACGGGCACCTGCCCCTTGAGGGCATCCTCCACGCCCACCACGGCCACTTCCGCGACATTGGGGTGGCTGCTGATGGCCTCCTCGATTTCCCGCGTTCCGAGCCGGTGCCCGGCCACATTGATGACGTCGTCGGTACGCCCCAGGATGAAGTAATAGCCATCATGGTCGCAAATCCCCCAGTCGAAAGAGGAATAGACCGGGCGATCCTTGAACAGGGAAAAATAGGTGCTGACGAAACGCGCATCATCGCCCCAGATGGTGGACAGGCAACCCGGAGGCAGGGGCGGCACAATGCCCAGCACTCCCTTGTGCCCTGGCGGAACCGGCAGCCCGGTGACCTGGTCCAGCAACTGGACATTGTAGCCATACACCGGAAAACTGGGACTGCCGTACTTGCGCGGGGTTTCCTCCACACCTAGCATGGCCGACAGGATGGGCCAGCCGGTTTCGGTCTGCCAGTAGTTGTCCACCACGGGCACGGACAGCGCATCGGAAATCCAGCGTGCCGTGGGTTCGTCCAGCGGCTCTCCGGCGAGGAACAGGTAACGCAGTGAACTGACGTCGTGCTGCCTGAGGAATGCAGCATCCTGTTTCTTCAACACCCGGATGGCCGTGGGCGAGCTGAACATGACGCTGACCCGGTAGCGCGCCACCAGCTGCCACCAGATTCCCGGATCGGGACGAATCGGCGTCCCCTCATACATGACCGTGGTCATGCCGTGGATCAGCGGTCCGTAAACGATGTAGGAATGCCCCACCACCCAGCCGATGTCCGAGGTGGTGAGCATGGCCTCTCCCGGCCGGCCGCAGAAGATGTGGCGCATGGAAGCGGCAAGCGCTACGGCATACCCGCCCGTGTCACGCTGCACCCCCTTGGGCTTGCCCGTGGTACCCGAGGTGTACAGGATGTAGGAAGGATCGGTGGATTCGAGCCAGGCCACCGGCACCTGGGCCTCCCCCACGGCTTCGCGCAGGGTGGCGTAGTCCACGTCGCGCTCGGGCACCCACGTCATGGTGGGGTCGATGTGGCGGTCCACGATGAGCAGGTGGCGCGGCGGGTACTGTGCCAGGCGGCAGGCTTCGTCCACCAGCGGCTTGTAGAGCACGGCCCTCCCCCCGCGCAGGCCGGCATCGGCCGTAATCATGAGTGCCGGGCGCGCATCATCGATGCGGGTGGCCAGGCTGTGGGAAGCAAACCCGCCGAAGACCACGGAGTGGACAGCCCCGATGCGCGCACAGGCCAGCATGGCAAACAGTGCTTCGGGCACCATGGGCATGTAAATGATGACCCGGTCCCCCCGGGTTACTCCCAGGCGCACCAGGATGGCAGCGCACCGGTTGACTTCGTCGTGCAGCGCGCGAAAGGAATACGCCTTTTCCTGCCCGGTTTCCGTGGACACGTAGGCCACCGCAGT
>JAKBAT010000009.1 GCA_021808815.1 Pseudomonadota bacterium | reverse complement strand
TTTCTGAACGTCAGGTCTCTCCTTGCGCAGCAGGCGACTGGACACGCCCTTGAGGCTGTTTACGAGGTTCGAGACAGCGACCTTGGGCGGATACTCCACGAGCAGGTGAACGTGATCGTCCTCGCCGTCCATCTCGATCAGTTGCGCCTCGAAGTCGGCACAGGTCTTGGCGAAAATGGTCCGCAGCCGGTCGATGGCGTCGCCATCGAACACTTTGCGGCGATACTTCGCCACAAAGACCAAATGCACGTGCATCTTGAAGACGCAATGCCTTCCGTGTCGGATTTCGTTGTCATTGCTCATAGACCAAAAGTATAATCTGATCCATGCAGCGCCTCCAAGCCTTCAAGTACGAACTCATGCCAACCGGCGAACAGCAGCGCCAGATGCGCCGCTTTGCGGGATCGTGCCGGTTCGTCTTCAACAAGGCGCTGGCGTTACAGAAGGACCGCTACGAGCGCGGCGAGAAGAAGCTGGGTTACGCCGGGCTTTGCAAGGAACTCACCGCCTGGCGTAATGGCGCACAGACGCCTTGGCTCGCAGATGCGCCGGTCCATCCGTTGCAACAAACGCTCAAGGACTTGGAACGCGCTTATTCCAACTTCTTCGCCAAGCGGTCCGACTTCCCGCGCTTCAAGAAAAAAGGCCAATCGGACAGCTTCCGCTACCCTGATCCGAAACAGATCAAGCTCGACCAGGACAATCGACGCATCTTCCTGCCCAAGCTCGGGTGGTTGCGCATGCGCTTGAGCCGGGACGTGCTGGGCGCGGTGAAGAACGTCACCGTGAGCCAGTCGTGCGGCAAGTGGTTCGTGTCGATCCAGACCGAGCGCGAGGTTGAGCAACCCATCCCGAAGGGTTATGCAGTCGGCATCGACATGGGCGTGGCGCGATTCGCCACGCTCTCGGACGGCACGTTCGTTGTCCCGCTCAACAGCTTCAGGCGGCACCAGGACAGGTTGCGCCGTGCGCAGCAGTCCATGAGCCGCAAGGTGAAGTTCAGCAGCAACTGGAAGAAGGAGAAATCGCGCATCCAGAAGATTCATGCCCGAATCGGCAATGCCCGCCGCGACTATCTGCACAAAACCACGACCACGATCAGCCAAAACCACGCGATGGTGTGTATCGAGGACTTGCAGGTGCGGAACATGTCCAAGTCGGCGGCAGGTAGCACCGAGAAACCTGGCAGAAACGTTCGGGCCAAGTCCGGCTTGAACATGTCCATCCTCGATCAAGGCTGGTTCGAGTTCCGTCGCCAGTTGGACTACAAGCTGGCGTGGCGAGGCGGCTGGCTCGTTGCCGTGCCGCCGCAGAACACCAGCCGCACCTGTCCGTGCTGCGGCCATGTCTCGGCGGACAACCGGCAGACGCAGGCGCAATTCCTGTGCGTCGAATGCGGCTTCGAGGAAAACGCCGATCTGGTCGGCGCGATCAATGTTTTAAGGGCGGGACACGCCCGGTTCGCCTGTGAAGTGAGCGGTGCAGCAATGCCGCCAGCAGCAGGAACCCACCGAAGCGACTCAGGGGCGGCTCGATGCCGCGCCTGAGCGCCGTAGGAATCTCCGGCCTTCAGGCCGGGGAGGATGTCAACTGGGCCAGCCTCCGAGGAGTCGACGGCATCATGAAAATATGGCATGGTTTTTGCGAGTGGTGACCATGGTAGCCTTGAACCCAGGAGAAACCAGAACATGACCCCGACTTCCCCTTCCATCCCTTCTATTCCTGCCGGACGCGGGCGCTGGCTGCAATTGCTGCTGGGCCTGATTTGCATGATGGCCATTTCCAGCCCGCAGTACACCTGGACGCTCTTCACCAAACCCATGATGGGGGCACTGGCCGCCAAGCTGCCGGAAATACAGGTGACCTTTTCCATCCTCATCGTCCTGCAAACCTTCCTCTCGCCCGCCCAGGGCTATCTGGTGGATCGCTTCGGCCCCCGCTTCCTGATTTCCGTGGGAATTCTGCTCACGGGACTCAGCTGGGTGCTGGCGTCCGGCGCCACTTCGGTGACGCAGCTCTATTTGACCTACGGTCTTTTTGGGGGAGTCGGGACCGGCATTGTCTACATTGGCATCGTGAGCCAGATGGTCAAGTGGTTTCCCGAACGCCGGGGTTTTGCCGTGGGCATGGTGGCTGCCGGCTATGGCTTTGGGGCTATCATGACCACGATCCCCATTGCGGCGAGCATCAGCAGCCAAGGCTACCAGAGCACCTTGTGGATGTTCGGCCTGGTGTTTGGGGTCGTCGGCATCCTGGCAGCCCAGGGCCTCAAGCGGCCTCCGCGCGAGCTTGCCGCCGTGAGCAGCGGGCATCGTGAGCAGGTGAAGGGCGTTTCGCCGGCCGTGATGCTCAGGACGCCAGTATTCTGGCTGCTGTTCCTGATGATGACGATGCTGTCCACTTCAGGCTTGATGGTGATTTCCCAAACGGCCGCCTTTGCCCGTGATTTTGGTGTGGCGTCCCTCACCGTCATGGGTATGACCGCCCTGCCGCTGGCCTTGACCATCGACCGCATTACCAATGGGTTGACGCGCCCGTTCTTTGGCTGGCTGTCCGATGTGATCGGTCGCGAGAACACGATGTTCATTGCCTTCCTGCTGGAAGGGGTCGCCATGTATACCTGGCTTCAGTTTCGCAGCGATCCGCTGCTGTTCGTGCTGCTGTCCGGCGTGGTGTTTTTTGGCTGGGGCGAAATATTTTCGTTGTTTCCTTCCACGCTCACCGATACGTTCGGGGAACGTCATGCGACCACGAATTACGGCTTCCTGTACATGGCACAAGGGGTAGGGTCGGTGCTGGGCGGCCCCATGGCCGCGCAGCTGCATGATGCCACGGGCAGCTGGATTCCCGTGTTCGGCGTGGTGATCACCCTGGACCTTGTGGCAGCCCTGCTGGCACTGGCCGTGCTGAAACCCCTGCGTCGCAAGCGCGCCTATTTTTGAGGACTCTGCATGTTGCAAACCACATGGGGTACCCGGGGCATGGTCACCGCCCCCCATGCCCTGGCAGCCCAGGCGGGAACGGATATCCTGCGCCAGGGCGGCAATGCCCTCGAAGCGATGGTGGCGGCGGCCGCCACCATCGCCGTGGTCTATCCCCACATGAACAGTATCGGCGGGGATGGATTCTGGGTCATCCTCCCGCCCGGGGGAGCGCCCCGGGCCATTCGCGCCTGTGGCGGGGCGGCTGCGGCCGCCTCCATCGCCACCTACCATGCCCGGGGCATGACCACCATACCCCATCGTGGGCCCTGGGCCGCCAATACGGTGGCGGGCACGGTGGGGGGATGGCAGGCGGCCCTGGACCTGTCCGAAACGCTCGGCGGACGCCTGCCGCTCGCCACCCTCCTGTCCGAGGCCATTCGCTACGCGGAGGACGGCATACCCGTGACCGCGAGCCAGGCACGCACCACGCTGGCCAAAATGGCCGAGCTGCGCGACCAGCCCGGTTTTGCCGAGACCTTCCTGCCCGGAGGACGGGCTCCCGTCGCGGGCCAGCGTTTTGTCCAGCCGCGGCTTGCCCATACCCTGAAACGCCTGGCCCGGGATGGCCTGGACAGTTTTTATCGCGGCTCCCTTGCGGCGGACATTGCGGCCGACCTGCGCGCCGTCGGTGCCCCCGTGGGTGCTGCCGACCTCGCGCAATACCGGGCCCAATGCGTCACCCCCCTGCATTATTCCCATGGCTGCGGCGAACTGTTCAACATGACCCTCCCCACCCAGGGGGTGGTGTCGCTGGCCATTCTGGGCATCGCCGAGCATGCGGGGCTCGCCAGGGTCGCGCCCGAGAGTGCTGATTATGTGCATGTGCTGGTGGAGGCCACCAAGCAGGCGTTTTCCCTGCGTGACCGCCATGTGGCGGATCCTGCCGTGGCGGGAGTGGACCCGCAGTCATTGCTGGAATCCCGTCACCTGGGGGAACTGGCGGAGGCCATTGCGCTGACCAGGGCTGCCCCCTGGGGTGCCGGGCGTGGCCCGGGAGATACGGTCTGGATGGGCGCGATCGATGGCCAGGGGTTGGCGGTATCCTTCATCCAGAGCATTTACCACGAATACGGCAGCGGTTGCGTGCTGCCGCAGACGGGCATCCACTGGCAGAACCGGGGGGCCTCCTTCCGGCTCGACCCTTCGGCATTGCTGGCACTGCAACCGGGGCGGCTGCCATTTCATACGCTCAACCCCGCGGCAGCACGGTTGCATGATGGCCGGGTCATGGTGTACGGCACCATGGGGGGGGATGGGCAACCTCAAACCCAGGCGGCCCTGTTCACCCGTTACGCCCTGTTTGGCCAATCCCTGCAGCAGAGCGTGACGGCACCGCGCTGGCTGTTGGGGCGGACCTGGGGCCAGAGCTCTGACAGCCTGAAGCTGGAATCCCGTTTTCCCCAGGCGCTGGTGGAGGATTTGCGCTCCCGGGGGCATGTGGTGGAAATGCTGATGGACTTCGATGAAACCGTGGGTCATGCCGGCGCCGTGGTATGGCATGGCGAAAATGGTTTTCTGGAAGGCGCGAGCGACCCCCGCTCCGATGGCGGGGTGGCCGCGTACTGACCGGCTTACACCTGCAGGGCCCGGTAGATGCCGATGAATGCCGGACCCACGAGTACCACCAGCAGGCCGGGAAAAATGCAGAACACGAGCGGGAACAGCAGTTTGAGACCGATGACCGCCGCCGCTTTTTCCACGGCGCGACGCTGCTGGCGGCGCACCTGTTCGGCTTGGGCCACGAGGGCATCGCTGATGCGGGTGCCGAAGCGTTCGGCCTGCAGCAGCAGGGAGACAAGCCCATGCACTTCCGGCAATCCCAGGCGCACTGCGAAATGCTGCAGGGCCTGCTGACGTCCCCGGCCCGCATCGAGTTCCAGGGCCAGCGTGGTGAGTTCCTGACCCAATGCCGGGGCATACCGGAGAAATTCCCGCCCCAGACGCGTGAAGGACTGCTCCAGGGACAGCCCCGCTTCGGTGCAGAGCACCAGCAAATCCAGGAGGTCGGGCAGGGTGCTGCGGATGGCCTGTTGCCGTTGGTGGATGGCCCGTTGCAGCCAGAGCCGCGGCAGGCCAAAGCCGATCGAGGCCAGCACCAATGCCAACAGGACATGGAGGGTGGGGGCATGGTCACCGGGCAGGGCAGGCCAGAACGAGACGGCGGCCAGAAGCGCGGCGGCGGCGACACGCAGGGCAGCGTAGAGGGTGGGCGCGACCGTGGAACGCCAGCCTGCCCGCAGCAACAAGTCCGGGGGCGGCAGCCTGAAGGCGCGCATCATGGCGCCAGCGCCGTGATGCGTTGCATGAGCACGATCCCAAACACCCAGGCCAGCGCGGCGCCGATTGCCACCTGTTGCCCGATGGCATCCTGCAGTAACAGTCCCAGCAGTCCCGGATGCAGCATCTGGGCGAGCAGCGCACAGAGCACCGGCAACAGGCTCAGGATCCAGGCGGAAAGCCGGCCCTCTGCCGACAGGATGCGGATGCGGGCCCGCAGGTCGGCGCGTTCCCGCATGAGCGCGGCCAGGCGGTCGAAGACGCGCGTGATGTCCCCTCCGGTTTCGCGATGCAGACGCGTGGCGATGACAAACGTGTGCAGGTCGGGCAGTGGAATGCGTTGCGCGAGATGATCCAGGGCCAGAGGCAAACCGGCGCCAAAGCCGATTTCCTCGGCAGTGAGATGCAGCTCGTGGGCGAGCGGTGCGCGCAATTCGGCAGCGGCCAGCGTGAGGGCATGGGGCAGGTCGTGCCCGGCACGCAAGGCGCGGCTGATGAAATCGATGCCTTCGGGCAGTTGCAATGCGATCTGGCGAAGCTTGCGACGGTGCAGCCGCGATCGCAGCCATGACCATTTTCCTGACTGGGAAGACGAAGCGGCAGGGGTTGGGCGCAGGGGCGGGGCTGGCGGGGAAAGCGGTGCAGGCGCCTGTGCCCAGTGTGCGAGGCGTGCCTGCAACCGTGAATGCGTTCCAAAGCGACGATCCCAGAGCCGATGCAGGCTTTCCAGCAGGATCAGCACCAGGAAGAAAAGGGACAGCGTGAAGGTGAGCAGGGCCGGGTTCATGGCAGCGCCGTTTCCGCACGGGTAGCAAGGGCATCGCTGCATGCGGCAAAACGGGAAGGCGTTCCGGCATCCTGGAACATGCCGATGGTCCGCCCTTCGGGCGTGATGCCCTGGGGCGTGAAAATGTATTGGTCCTGAAGCTCGAGGCGATGTCCGTGGCATGCGCGGAGTTCGGTGATGGCGGTGATTTTGCGCGAACCATCGGAGAGGCGTGCGGTTTGCACGATGACGTGCAGTGCGCTGGCAATTTGTGCACGGATATTGCTCTCCGACAGGCCGCCGTGACCCAGCGCCACCATGTTTTCCAGGCGCACGAGGGCGTCCCGGGGTGAATTGGCATGCAGGGTGGTGAGGGATCCTTCATGGCCCGTATTCATGGCCTGGAGCATGTCCACCGCCTCAGCGCCCCGGACTTCCCCCACGATCAGGCGATCGGGGCGCATGCGCAGGGCATTGCGGACCAGGTGGCGTGCCGTGATTTCCCCCTCGCCTTCGAGGTTGGCGGGCCGCGTTTCCAGGCGGACCACATGACCTTGGCACAGGCGTAGTTCGGCCGCATCTTCGATGGTGATGAGTCTTTCGTGCGGCGCCACGAAACCGGACAGCAGGTTGAGCAGCGTCGTTTTTCCACTGCCGGTGCCTCCCGAGACCAGAATGTTGCGCCGTGCCCGCACATACTGCTGTAACCGTTCCCCCATCTCGAAGGACAGGCTGCCCTGCGCCACCAGGTGTTCCAGTGTGAAGGGGACGGCAGAAAAACGCCGGATCGACAGGATCGGCCCATCCAGTGCCAGCGGGGGAATGATGACATTGACGCGCGAGCCATCCGGAAGGCGCGCATCCACCATGGGATGCGTTTCATCGATGCGCCGTCCCACCCGCGACACGATGCGTTCAATGGTGCGGGTCAGGTGGCTCGTGTCCTCAAACCTGCGGGGGTCGCGACTGAGTTGCCCCTGCCGTTCCACGTAGATGTGTTCCGGCCCGTTGACCAGGATGTCCGATACGGTGGGGTCCTGCAAGAGCGGTTCCAAGGGGCCCAATCCGAGCATTTCATGCTGGATGTCTTCCACCAGGCACTGGTGTTCCTGGTGGTTGAGCGTGGGCCGCTCGGCAGCAAGGCAGGTTTCGATCCAGGATTTCACTTCGGCGCGCTGCCGTTCAGGCGTCAGGCGCTGCAGACGGCTGAGGTCGTAACGATCCAGGAGCTGGTGGTGGATTTTGAAACGGAGTGCCGGTATTCCTGTCATGGGGCTTCCTGGTCAGGTGAAGAGGGGTTCCAGCGCCACTGCTTGCGCCACCACCGTTGCAGCAATCCGGGCATCGGATCCTGTCGGGGCTGTGGACGGGCGAGGGCGTTGGCAAGGTGGAGGAGTGCCTTGGGCCATTCGGCCTGTGCGCGTGAATGCAGCAGCCGGGCGAGGCGTGCGGCGTCGGGCAACCGGTGCCGGATGCGGCTTCCCAACGCCTGCTCCAGCATGTCCTGCTGCAGGATGTGCGGGGCAGCCGGGCCGCGATTGACGAGGGGCACCATCCGGTCGTGGGCAATGCCCGCTTCCCGCAGGGTTGCCAGCAGTCGCCGGGCGTCACGCATCATGGGCAGGGTGGGCTGCAGCAGGGGCAACAGGCGATCCGCACAGCGCAACACTTCCAGGATGAGGGTGTCCTGCACGCGCCCGCAATCGCACAGGATGCAGTCAAACTGATGGCGGGCCAGGGCGAGCAGATGCTGTGCTGCACCCGCCGGTATCGTGGCCGAACCGTCTTGGGCCGCAGGGAGAACAGCCAGGCGGGATTGCGGCATCAGCAAGGCCGAGCGCAGCAGGGTGGGGTCCAGCCGTTCCGGCTGGCTGAGGAGTTCCTGCAGGTCGCTGCGGGGTTCCTCGCTGGTCAGCCAGAGGGCGGCATCTCCATAGGGGCGGACCCAGTCCACCACCAGTACCCGACGTTGCCACTGTTGCGCCAGCAGATACCCCAGGGTGACGGTCAGCAGGGTCGTGCCCACCCCGCCCTTGCAACTGAAAAAGGCAAACACGCGGCCAGGTTGGGGTGTGGGCGTGTTCATGGGTTCAATGGGCTCCCGCGCCTTCCAGCGGCAGGGTGACGGGTGACAGGGGAAGGAACAGTGCAATGGGCAGGACGGGAATGCCGACGGGCAGGTAGGCGATCGGGCTGCAAGGGTTGCTGCCCGGCGTGCATAGCATGGCCTGGACGGCCGTGATGCAGGGCGTGCTTCCCTGGGCACAGTTGAGCTGGTTTTGCAGCCCATCGGTGGGGAGCACGGCAGCCGGCGTCAGTGCCCCGAAAGGGCCGCTCATGAACTGGATCGATACCGCCATTGCCCCCAGTTCGGGCAATCCTGGAAACGTGGCGTCATTTCCACTGGTGGCGGGTTGCAAGACGGCATCGTTGCGGGCGTAGGGCAATGCGGAGAACCCGCCCACCGCCGCATCCCGGGCAGCCCGTCGGGTGATTTCCTGTGCGGCATTCCACACCATGAACACCCGACCCAGTTCCATGGTCCCGAAAATCAGCGAGAACAGCACCACTGACACCAGGGCGAATTCCACGCTGACACTCCCCTTCTCGCGTTCAGGCGGGGTCATAGCGGAAGATCGCCACGGCCTGGAGAGCCGGTGGCATGCCGGAAGAAGTGCCGGTGCCCGAGGGAAAAGTGAAGGGCAGCCAGGGTTGCTGCGCCAGGGGGAAGACGAGGGTGGCCCGCACATATCCCAGGGTGATGTCCGGAGGCTGGGTGGCGCCCGCGCCACAGTACGCGGGCGGGCTTGGAAAGGGATCCAGGGCGCTGTCCAGGCAATCCAGCAGGACCTGCACGGTGTCGACAGCCAGTCCCTGCTGTTGCAGGTCCTCACGCATTTGGGCTGCGATTCCTGACCATTGCTGACCGAATTGGGCCGCGGGAACGAGACTCAGTGCCCGGGCGCCGGACTGGGCGACCTTCTGCAGTGCGTTCTGGAGACGGTACATCTGCCCGTACTGGAACAGGAAAGCGCACAGGGTGATCAGCACGGGTAACAAGAGCGCAAACTCCACCGTGGTGACGCCGGCCTGGTGCCGGACGGAAGCCGTGGATAGTGGAAAAGGGCGCATGGGTTCAGCGATAGAGCAGGGTGGGGGCCGGCCACACATGCCCTGCCACCGCATAGCCGAAAGGGGTCAGCCCGGCGGAGGGCGTCCCCAGCCAGGCCAGGGCCTGGGCAAAGTAGGGGGCGAGCGGCGCCTGGTTTCCCGTATCCACTTCCAGGTATTGCAGGGTGCTGGCATCGCTGACGCCGGTGGTGGTGCCCTGGGCGGTTGCCCCCGAGAACGGGCAGGCCGTGGTTGCCGCGCTCCAGTGGGGGGCGCTGACCGTGCCTTGTTGCAAGGCGCTGGTGGCGCTGTCGGGATAGGGACAGGAGCCCACCCGGAAGGTTGCCAGTGCGGGATTGAGGGCGGCCATGCTCTCGAGGGGCAGCGGATAGCGTGCCAGTACCGCCTGTGCCGTCAGGACCGCCGTCTCGGTTCCCGTGAGCGTGCCATCCAGGGCCTGCGCCCCGGCCAGGGCCGCTGCGTCAGCGGCCCCCTGCCAGGTCGTGCGGGCCAGGTACAGACGGGAAAGGTCCACGGCCAGGGCGAGGAAAGCCAGCAGGATGGCCAGCACACTGGCAAACAGGAGCGTGATGCTCCCGGACTCACGGGTCATGGCGCGCCTTCCACCCGTCCGCCCAGGGTACGCTCGAGGGGGGTCGGTTCTCGGTAGTGCAGGGTGGGCAGGTCGGGGTCTTCCCGGCTGGCCTGCATCAGGTGAGGCGTCACCACGAACACCAGTTCCGTCTTGTCGCTTTGAAAATCGGGGCTGCGGAACAGGGCGCCCAGAAACGGGAGGTCGGCAAGGAACGGCAGTGCGTTGACACTGGCCGTCACATTGTTGCGGACGAGCCCCCCGATCACGAAATGTTCCCCATCCTTGAGCTGGACGGTGGTGCTGGCACGTCGGGTGGTGAAGGTGGGCAGGATGGTGGGGGCGAGCCCCGGGCCGCTGCCCACGTTGATGCCCTGGGGGTTGAGTTCCGACACTTCGGGCGCCACCGTCAGCCAGATGTCGCCGTTTGCCAGTGCCTTGGGCAGGAAACGGAGGGAAACGCCGTATTCCTGCTCCACCAGGGTGACCATGCTGCCCCCCATGCCGTTGGGTGTGCTGGTGGGAATGAACACTTTCCCTCCTGCCAGGAAATGGGCCTCCTGCCCGCTCAGGGCCATGACCGTGGGTTCGGCCAGCACTTTGACGAGCCCGTCGCTTTTCTGGCCATCGAGCGTCAGGGCCAGGGCACGGTTGACGGTCACCGAACCGGGACCCTGGGAGAGGAGGTTGGAAACGATGCCGAAGGACCAGTTGTTGCCAAACTTCTGGTACTGAAAAGCGCTGCCCAGCTGTTCCATGAGCAGGCGGGACACTTCAGCCACCTTGACTTCCACCATGATTTGCCGCGGGGTTGCCACGCTGAGCAGGTTGATCACATGGGGCTGCCCCAGTGCCGGTGCGATCGTGACGCCCGGCAACGGCGGGGAAGCGGTGTTCGCTGGTGTCGCGGCGGGCAGGACGGCGACCGGCGGGCTCCCGGAGGGGTTGTGGCGCGACAGGAAGGCCTGCGCGATGGCAACCGCCTGTTCTGAACGAATGATGTCCGACACCGTCCCTGCCAGGATGACCGACTCGCCACTGGAGGAAACGATGATGTGGGGTTCCATGGGCAGCAGTGCATGCAGGCGCGCCAACAGGGGCGTCGTGTCGCGCTCGACGCTGAGGTTGAGCAACTGCAGGTCGCCATTGTCGAACCAGAGGAGTGCGTTGGTGCTGCCGGCCGATTTTCCTACCAGGTACAATTCGTGCCTCCCCAGCAGCATCACGTCGGCAATTTGCGGTTGTCCGATGGAAAGCCTGCGCACCCGGTGCGTCAGCTGAATGACCGCCGATTTCCCCTCCACCAGTTCCACGGACTGTTCCTGGGGTGCCAGAGCGTAAGCGGGACACAGGAAGAGGCACCCCAGCACGCACAGGAAAAGCTTTACCACGGTGCGCGACTCCGTTCGGTGCCGCGGATGAGCTCCGTCCCGGCAGCATGCCAGGGTGCGGATTGAAGCCCATCCAGGAGCATGATGCGCGTGACCCCAGGCGTATGGGAGGGGAGCGGGTCATCCTGGTTGCGCAGCACGAGCGACAGGGAGCCGATGTTGCGGGCCAGGTCCAGCACTTCGGCTTGCCGCGGCGTGACTTCGAGGGTGACGGCATTGACCACGTGAGGCCGCGTTTCGTCCGTATTGGCTTCCTGGGCAATGGCCAGCACCAGGATATGCTCCAGCACGATCTTCGAGATGCTGCGGGAAGCGCTGGCGTGGTCGGCGGCCGGGCTGTTGACGAGGACATCCACGAAGTTTCCCGGCAGGGCAAACCCAGCCACTCCGACCACTTCGTTGACACGTACCGTCATGGCCCGTTGCCCGGGCGAGATGATGGTGGACAGGCCACCGTGGCTGCCTGCGGGTGCCAGGGCACTGTCCAGGATGGGCATGCCCTGTGCGACAGGCATGCGCAAATAGCGCCCTTCCAGGTGGCCAGGATCGCTCATGGCGTGTGCCGGCAGGAGGCGGGCAGGCCAGGCCACCCAGGTGATTCCCGAGCGCTCGAGGTGCGATCCCGACAGCAGGGGCCTGGCGGCGACGGCAATCGCGATGGACTGGACCTGGGTCTCCTGCAACAGCCGGCGGGCAGACAGGCCCGCGATGGCCAGGGCGAGCAGGAGGGCAAGGAACAGGCTGACCGGATGATGACGCAGGTTCAGACCCAAGGCGGCATGCCTCCCGGGATCCGGTCCAGTCCGTGCTGTGAGACCTGTTGCCAGGCACCTGCAATGCTCCACAGCAATCCCGACAGCAGCTGCGGGCTGAAAGGATGGTGCGGGCGGCTTTCGGTCTGGATCATGAGGGCCAGGAGGTAGAACAGAAGACTTTCAAGCCAGATCATGGTGCTCAGCCTGCCGAGCCTACGCTGGTGGCGATGCTGTTGAATTTGGTTTCCAGGTTGGTCCCCAGCACCGTGATGCCGCCGATGATGACGAGCCCGATGAGGGCCGCGATCAACCCGTATTCGATGGCGGTGACACCGTCTTCACGGGACAGGAAACGGCGGAGGGTTGTGGCAAACGGTTTCATGGCATTTCCTCGAAGAGTGGGTTCACAAGAGCATCCGCCCAGCATAGGGGGCCGGCATGGCGTGCAACAGGCACGAACAGCCCAGGGTTGGCAATGCATAGTTCATGGAGAGGCGCGTGATGTTCGTCGGGGGGACTCAGTACACCCCGGGCAGGATGCGCCAGCGGACCCTCTGCCGGTAATGGCGATAGGCGGGATCGCAGGACAGCCAACGCTCCTCCCGCGCCATGCGCAAGGCCTGCAGCAGGTACAGAAGCGCGTAGACCAGGGCATTGCGCAGGGTCGCATGACTGGCAAGAAAACCGCAGTGGCTGAGGAGATAACCCAGATAGATGGGATGGCGCACCCAGCGATAGGCGCCTCGGGTCACGATGCCGCGGTGCGCCGGCAGCCAGCCGAAAGCGCGTCCCAGCGAGAGCTTGGCATAGATCTGCCACAGGAACCCCGAAAGGATCAGGCCCATCGACAATGTTTCGGGCAGCCAGTGGTTCTGGGTCCGCAAATCCAGGGCCAGGAAATGAAAGGTGGCCAGCAGGCTTGCCATGGCGGACCCCGGGCGGGTATCGCGCGACGCCGGTTTACGATTGGAGAGCAACAGCAGAAGGTTCAGGGTTTCGGTAATGGCCAGGGCGAGCAGCGTGGGATGCGTTGGCTGGGCAAGCCACTGGCGTACCACCTCCTGCCAGAATCCTGCCAGCGACAGGGCCGCCATCAGCCGCAGGCGCCATTCCCCGCAGGCAAGCGACGCCCCGGGCAAGGTCATGGGTCAGGCCAGGCGGTGACGATTGGCAAACATGACAAGCGCAGCCCGGCCGCGTATTTCGAGTTTTTTGTAGATCAGGGACAAATGGTTACGGACCGTGCATTCGCTGATGTTCAGCATCGTGCCCAGGGTGAAGGCCTTGGCTTCCGGATGATGCGCAAGGGTCAGGATGATGTGTCGCTCCCGTGGGGTGAGCTGTTCGATGCGCATTTCCTCGGTGGACCCCGTGGGCGCGAAGGGTCCGCCGATGGCCTTGGAAAGAATGCGTTCGGCCAGCTCGCGCGGTACCCAGAAATGTGTTTGTGCCACCTGTTCGATGGCCCCCAGCAGTGTTCCTGCCGGGTCGCCCGGATGCACGATGCCGCGTGCCCCGGAACGCACGAGATGTTCCAGTTCCATCATGTCCCGCGAGGCGCTGATGAGCAGCAGCCCGATATTGCGCCCGGCCAGCGCAGCGGAAAGGTCGGGCTGCCTGCTGGTGACGCCGGCTTCGGCAATCACGATGTGGGGTTTGCGACGGTGGACTTCATCGATCAGGGTAGGGCCTTCCGGATGGCTGCCCGCCCACGTCATGGGTCGTGCGGAAGATTCCAGCAGTGCCTTGAGCCCCCAGATCAGCATCTGATGCACGGTGGCGGCAAATACGCGAATGGGGCTGACGTTATCCATGTTCATCCTGGGTGCATGACAGTGCACGTGTCAGGAGATCAGGTTACGCAGGGACGCCTTCCTGTTTGCAAGGAAATGTAGGAAATGTAATCAGCCCGCGCGCTGGTATTGGGGGACGAGCGGAATGCGGGTCCCCAGAATGTCGGCGGCATGCCAGGCCCAGTGCGGGTTGCGCAAGGCGGCCCGGGCAATGGCGATGAGGTCAGCCTGGCCGCGCGCCAGGATGTCTTCTGCCTGCTCTGCCTGTGTGATCAGTCCCACGGCCATGGTGATGGCGCCAGTGTCCCGGCGCACGCGTTCGGCAAAAGGCACCTGGTATCCGGGGCCCACGGGGATGCTCTGGTGGGGCACCAGTCCGCCGCTCGACACGTCAATCCAGTCGGCGCCGGCTGCCTTGAACGCGGCGGCATTGTGGAGCGTGTCTTCCAGGGAAAGCCCTCCCTCGGCCCAGTCCACGGCCGAGAGGCGTATTCCCATGGGGCGTTCTGCCGGCCAGGCGGCACGCATGGCCTGGAATACCTCCAGGGGGTAGCGCAGCCGGTTGTCACGGGTCTGGCCATATTCATCCTGGCGCAGGTTGGTGAGCGGGGAAAGAAATTCATGCAGCAGGTAGCCGTGGGCCCCATGCACTTCGATGGCATCGAATCCCAGCCGCAGTGCACGCCGGGTGGCTGCCACGAAGGCGGATTTCACCTCGGCGAGGTCATCGGCCGTCATGGCATGGGGAGCCTCTCCCGCAGGATGGAAAGGCAGTGCGGAAGGGGCCTGCGTGACCCAGCCGCCGTTGGCGGCCATGAGCGGCGCTCCCGCGTCCCAGGGGCGGCGCGTAGACCCTTTGCGGCCTGCATGGGCGAGCTGGATCGCCATGCGTGCCTGGCCATGGGTACGGCAGAAACGCAGTACCCGGCCCAGCGCTGCCTCCTGTTCATCGTTGCACAGGGCAAGGCATTGGGGAGTGATGCGCCCTTCCATGGTGACGCCGGTGGCTTCCACGATCACCATGGCAGCTCCCGATATGGCGAACTTTCCCAGGTGCATCAGGTGCCAGTCGGTGGCCTGGCCCGCATCGGCGGAATACTGGCACATGGGGGAAATCACGATGCGGTTGGGCAAGGTCATGCCCCGCAGGGAAATGGGAGAAAACAGGAGGCTCATGGGGGACCCGGTGTGGATTCAAAAACGATCGGGCAATTTAACATACCCGCAGACAGCGAAGCTACCGCCCACGTTGCCGGAGGGTCAGGCGGATGCCCGAAAAAATCAGTGCAATGCCCAGGATGTGGTACCACCGGGGAATTTCAGCCAGGAAGAGCATTGCCAGCAGGGTGCCGAAAACCGGCATGAGGTGTATGAAAAGGCTGGCGCGGCTGGGGCCGATGGCGGCCACCCCCCGGTTGTAAAATACATAACTCAGGAAACCGGGAAAGATGCCCACGTAAGCAATGGCCATCAGGGATGCCGGCGTGATGTTCGTGTGGTGGCCGCGTTGCGCTTCCCAGATGGCGGCAGGGGCGAGAGCGGCGAGTCCCACGAGAATCATCGCCGCCAGCAGCAACATGGGATGGACCCCTGCAGGCCTCCAACCCAGCGCGATGGTATAGAGGGCCCAATCCAGTACGGCCAGCAGCAGCCAAAGGTCCCCGACGTTGAGGCGCAGGTGTGCCAGGACGGCCACGTCGCCCCGCCCCACGATGGTCATGACGCCCATGAAGGAAATGAAAACGCCCAGGCTTTCCCGCCGGGTCAGGTGCTTGCCAAAAAATATCCAGGAAATAGCGATGGTGGCGATGGGAATGAAGGAATTGAGCAGGGCGGCATTGGTGGCGGTCGTATATTGCAGCCCCATGTAGGCCAGCGTGTTGTAACCCCCGACACCCAGCAGGCCCAGGAGTACCAGGGAGGGCCAGCTCCGTTTCAGGTGGGGCCACTGCGCCCTCACATGGGGGAAGGCAAGAGGGAACACCAGGAGTGCGGCCACGCTCCAACGCAGGAATGCGAACGCAAATGGGGGCACTTCCGTGCCGAATGCCCGGCCAACAACCATGTTGCTGGACCAGAACAGCGCCGTCAGTGTGAGGATGACGTAGGGATTGGTGAAGCGATCCATCCTTGAAAAGTCTGGTGCCCGGGGCCGGACTCGAACCGGCACACTGTCGCCAGCGTCAGATTTTGAGTCTGATGCGTCTACCAATTTCGCCACCCGGGCAGGAACCGGTTATCATAGCAGGTTTGATCATGCACCGCACCGACGATTTCGATTACGCCCTGCCGCCTGACCTCATCGCACAGGTGCCGGCAGCCGCCCGTGGGGACAGCCGCCTTCTGGTGTTGCAAGGCGCTGACCGGGTGGACGCACGCTTTGCCGACTTGCCACACTGGGTGGCTCCCGGGGACCTGTTCGTGCTCAACGACACGCGTGTCCTGAAAGCCCGGCTGTTGGGCCACAAGACTTCAGGAGGGCGGGTGGAATGCCTGGTGGAGCGGGTGTTGCACGACAAGGAGGCATTGGTGCATTTTCGTGCCAGCCATGCGCCCCGCATTGGCAGTGCCGTGCATTTTCCCGATGGGGCCATGCTGCGCGTGCTGGGCCGCGCCGGCGGGCTGTTTCACGTGGCCCTGGAAGCCACGCCCTGCACGTGGCTGGAATGGATGGAACAGCAGGGGGAGCTGCCCTTGCCGCCTTATATCGAGCGTTCTCCCGATGCCCATGACGAGGAACGCTACCAGACCGTCTATGCCCAGGTGCCGGGCGCGGTGGCAGCGCCGACGGCCGGGTTGCATTTCGATGCTGCGATGCTGGAGCGGTTGCGGTCCGCAGGGGTGGAATTTTGCGTGGTGACCCTGCATGTGGGCGCCGGAACCTTCCAGCCGGTGAAAAGCGAATTCGTGCGGGACCATGCCATGCACGCGGAATGGTACGAGATTTCCGCAGACACGGTGGCCGCCGTGGCCAGGGCCCGGGCGCGGGGTGGGCGGGTCACGGCTATCGGTACCACCAGCTTGAGGGCATTGGAAGCTGCGGCCGAGGGGGGCGAGCTGAAGGCCGGCGCCGGCGAAACCCGTCTTTTCATCACGCCGGGGTATCGTTTCCAGGTGGTGGATCGGCTCTTTACCAATTTTCATTTGCCACGCTCCACACTGCTGATGCTGGTATCCGCTTTTGCCGGCATGGCATCCGTGCGCGCTGCCTATGCCCATGCCATTGCGGCGCGTTACCGTTTTTTCAGTTATGGGGATGCCATGTTGATGGATCGCGAAACCTCATGAAATTCACCCTGCATGCCACGGAGGGCGCTGCCCGGTACGGTACGCTCGAATTGCCCCATGGCGCGGTGGAAACACCAGCCTTCATGCCAGTGGGAACCTACGGTGCAGTCAAGGGAGTGACCCCGGAAGAAGTGGCCGCACTCGGCGCGCACATCCTGCTGGGCAATACCTTCCACCTGTGGCTGCGCCCGGGGCTGGAGGTGATTGCCGCCCACGGGGGCCTCCACGGTTTCATGGGTTGGCAGGGTCCGATCCTCACGGATTCGGGCGGGTTTCAGGTGTTCAGTCTGGGGGCCTTGCGCAAGATCACGGAAGAAGGCGTGACATTCCGCTCTCCCGTGAACGGGGATCGTTTGTTCCTGACGCCCGAGGAGTCCATGCGCATCCAGCGTGTGCTCAATTCCGACGTGGTCATGGCGTTTGATGAGTGCACGCCCTATCCGGCCACCTTTGATGAAGCGAAGAACTCCATGGCATTGTCCCTGCGCTGGGCCGAGCGTTCGCTCAAGGCCCATGAGGGCAATGCCAACGCCCTGTTCGGCATCGTCCAGGGGGGCATGTACGAGTCCCTGCGGGAAATCTCCGTGCGCGAAATGGTCCGGCTGGATTTCCCAGGTTATGCCATCGGCGGGCTGTCCGTGGGCGAGCCTGCCCAGGATCGTGCCCGGATCCTGGCGCATACCCCGGCACTGTTACCCGCCCACAAACCACGCTATCTCATGGGGATGGGCACGCCGGAAGACCTGGTGCAGGCCGTATCCCAGGGCATCGACATGATGGATTGCGTCCTGCCCACACGCAATGCACGCAACGGGTGGCTGTTCACCCGGCATGGTGACATCAAGATCCGCAACGCCCGGTACAAAACCGATACGCGCCCCCTGGATCTTCATTGCGACTGCTACACCTGCCAACGGTTTTCCCGGGCGTACCTGCACCATCTTCAACAGGCCAACGAAATGCTGGGTGCACGCCTCAATACCCTGCACAACCTGCATTATTACCAGGTCCTGATGCGGGAACTGCGATCCGCCATCGCACTGGGGCGCCTGGCCGAGTACCGTCTTCAATTTGCGCGGGATCGCACGACGCCGTGGTAGAATCCCGCAGTTTGTTTCGGGAGGTTCCCATGGGAATTCAAAATGCTTTTGCCGATATCGGCACGGCAGCACCAGATCTGGGCATGAACATGGTTTTCATCGTGATCATGTTTGCCGCGTTGTATTTCATGATGATCCGTCCGCAGATCAAGCGCCAGAAAGAGCAGAAAGCCCTGCTTGAGGCCCTCAGCCGGGGGGATGAAGTGGTGGTGGGGGGCATTCTGGGCAAGATCGTTGACCTCGATGCCAACCATGTGCGGCTGGAAGTGGCCAAAGGCGTGACCATCCAGGTGCAACGCGGTGCAGTGGGTACGCTGCTGCCCAAGGGTACGGTTCAGCAGTAACCCCATGAACAGGTTTCCCCTCTGGAAAAATGCCCTGGTCGTCCTGGCCATCGCATTGGGCACGTTATACACCCTGCCAAACTTTTTTGGGCAATCCCCGGCCGTGCAGGTGTCCGCGCAGGGCGCTACGGCCAGGGTGGACAGTACCCTCGAAGCACGCATCGAGGACACGCTGCACACGGGAGGCATTGCCTTCACCCGTGCCACACTGGATGAAAGCGGCATCAAGATCCGCTTTGCCGATACCGATACCCAGCTCAAGGCACGCGATGTGATCGACCACGCCCTGAACCCCGAAGGACAATTGCCGGGATACGTGGTGGCCCTCAACCTGGTTCCCAATTCACCGCATTGGCTCACTGCCGTGGGCGCGCTGCCCATGTACCTGGGGCTGGACCTGTCGGGCGGGGTGCATTTCCTGCTGCAGGTGGACATGAAAGCGGCGATCACCAAACGTCTGGATGGGTATGTTTCCGAAATGCGGGGGACCTTGCGTGAACGACGCGTGTATTACGATGGCATCGCGCGCGAGGGCAATCGCGTCATCCTGCATTTTCATGATGAGGCAGCACGCCAGGCGGCGCACAAGTTTCTGGAAAACGATTACCACGACTTGCTCTTCAAGGATGAAGAGGCGGGAGCCGACCTCCTCGTTGCGGCCACGCTGAAACAGGAGGCGCTCACCACGATCCAGGACCAGGCGCTCAAGCAGAACATCCTGGCCCTGCGCAACCGGGTCAATGAACTGGGCGCGAAGGAACCCATCATCCAGCAGCAGGGTGCGGATCGCATCATTGTCCAGCTGCCGGGGGTACAGGATACCGCCAAGGCCAAGGACATCATCGGACGGACGGCCACCCTGGAAATCCGCCTGGTGGACGAGGAGCACCCGGGCCCCACCTCCCTGACGGACACGCCCCCATTCGGATCAGAGCTGGTGTTGGAGCGCAATGGCATTCCGGTCTTCGTGAAGAAGCAGGTGGTGCTGACGGGCGACGTGATCACGGATGCCGGGGCCGGTTTCGATTCACAGACCAACCGGCCTTCGGTCAACATCAGCATGGACAGCAAGGGCGCCCGCATCATTCGCGAAGTGTCCCGCGAGAACCTGAAAAAGCGGATGGCAATCCTCCTGATCGAGAAGGGGCATGCGGAAGCCATCAGTGTGGCCACCATTCAGGATGAACTGGGCGCACGTTTCCAGATCACGGGGTTGCGCAGTCCCAAGGAAGCCAACGACCTGGCCTTGCTGCTGCGGGCCGGAGCGCTCGCGGCACCCATGGATTTCCTGGAAGAACGTACCGTGGGCCCGAGCCTGGGAGCTGAAAACATTGAGCGCGGGTTTCATTCCACCTGGATTGGGTTTGCCGCCATCGCCACGTTCATGACGGTGTACTACCTGCTCTTTGGCGCCATTTCCGTGATGTCCCTCGGGATCAACGTGCTCCTGCTGGTAGGGTTGTTGTCACTGCTGCAGGCGACCCTCACCCTGCCCGGCATGGCCGGCATTGCGCTGACGGTAGGGATGGCCATCGATGCCAACGTGCTCATCAACGAGCGCATCCGGGAAGAGCTGCGCAATGGCAATTCCCCGGGGGCTGCCATCCATGCCGGGTATGACCGGGCTTTCGGGACCATCCTGGATTCCAACGTGACCACCGGCATTGCCGGCATTGCCCTGTTTGCATTCGGTTCCGGTCCGGTCAAGGGGTTTGCCGTGGTGCTGGTGCTGGGGATACTCACGTCCATGTTCAGTGCCGTGCTGGTGTCCCGCAGCCTGGTCAACCTGGTCTACGGCAGCCGACGCAAAATCGACAAACTGTCCATTGGCAACGTGGACTGGCAACGAAAGAGTCGCTGAACGGGGCACGCCATGGAATTTTTCCGAATTCGCAAAGACATTCCTTTCATGAGCTGGGGGCGGTATACCACCGCCATTTCCCTGGTGACGTTCCTGCTTGCCGTGTTTTTCCTGTTCAACCGGGGACTCAACTTCTCGGTGGATTTCACGGGAGGCACGGTCATGGAAATCCACTATGACCATGCGGCCGACGTGGGCCACATACGTTCTGCCCTGACAGGTCTGGGCTTTGCCGATGCCAACGTGCAGAATTTCGGGACTTCCCATGATGTCCTCATCCGGCTGCCACTGAAAAGCGGTGTGACGAGCGCTCGCCTGTCCGACCAGGTGATGGCCTCCCTGCAACAGGCGGATGCTACGGCGCGCGTGCGGCGGGTGGAATTCGTGGGGCCTCAGGTCGGGGATGAACTGGTGAAGGACGGATCGGCGGCCCTGCTGTTCGTCTCGCTGGGCATCGTGGTGTACCTGTCCCTGCGCTTTCGCTGGCGCCCCGCTGTCGCCACCATCGTGGCGAACCTGCACGATGTCGTCATCATCCTGGGGTTCTTTGCCTTCTTCCAGTGGGAGTTTTCCCTTTCCGTACTGGCCGCGGTGCTGGCCATCCTGGGGTACTCCGTCAACGAATCGGTGGTGGTGTTTGACCGGGTGCGTGAAAATTTCCGGAAAATGCGGGGTGCTACCGTTCCCCAGGTCATCGACAATGCCATCACCCGTACCATGAGCCGTACCATCATCACCCACGGATGCACGCAACTCATGGTGACCTCCATGCTGTTTTTCGGCGGAGAGGCACTGCACTATTTCGCACTTGCGCTGACCATCGGCATCATTTTCGGCATTTATTCCTCCGTGCTGGTGGCAAGCCCCATTGCCATGTGGCTGGGGATGACGCGCGTGGATTTCGTTGCGGCAGAGAAAAAACCTGCTCCAGAAGCGGAAAGCGCCTGAAGCGGGGCGGACCTTTGGAAATCGTTCATTACCTGGGCCATCTCGACATCCATTTGCTGGCCCTGAGCCAGCAATACGGCTATGCGGTCTATGTGGTCCTGTTTCTGATCATCTTCAGTGAAACGGGGCTGGTGATTGCCCCGTTCCTGCCGGGAGACACCCTGTTGTTCGTGGCAGGTGCGGTCGCTGCCCTGGATATCACCGGCCATGGCGTATTCAACCTGCCCATGCTGGGCCTCTCGCTTTCGGCAGCCGCATTCCTGGGTAACCAGCTCAACTTCCAGATTGGCCGCTGGCTGGGGCCCAAAGTGTTCCATTGGGAGAAGTCCCGCCTGTTCAATCCCTGTCACCTGGCAGAAGCGCATGCCTTTTATGAGCGGCATGGTGGAAAAACCATCGTGATGTCACGCTTCCTTCCCATCCTGCGCACCTATGCCCCATTTGTGGCAGGGGTGGGTGACATGCCCCATGCCCGATTCATGGCGTTCAATGCGCTGGGTGCCGTGATGTGGGTGGTGTCGTTGCTCTGTGCGGGCTATTTTTTCGGGAACGAGCCTTTCATCAAGAACAATCTGAGCCTGATGATCGCCGGCATTGTGGCCGTGACGTTGCTGCCGCTGGTGCTGACCGGGCTTTGGGCCCGCATCCGGAAGCGGGCCTGAATCATTCCTTGCGGATGGCGCGGGCCAATGCCGCGGCGAGGCCGGTATAGGTGGCGGGAGTGAGCGCCAGCAGTCGTGTCTTGTCACTGTCCGGCAGGGGAAGGCTCCGGATGAAGTCGTGCAGCAGTGCCTGGTCGATGGCTTTGCCCCGGGTGAGTTCCTTCAGCCGGTCGTAGGCGTTGGCAAGGCCCGCCTTGCGCATGACGGTCTGGATGGGTTCGGCCAGCACTTCCCAGGCGTGGTCCAGATCATCCCGCAACACCTCCGGGCTCGCTTCCAGCTTTCCCAGTCCCTTGAGACAGGCGTCGTATCCCAACAGGCCATGGCCCAGGGCCACGCCCATGTTGCGCAGAACCGTGGAATCCGTCAGGTCGCGTTGCCAGCGCGAAATGGGCAGTTTTTCCGCCAGGTGCCCGAGCAACGCGTTGGCCAGCCCCAGGTTGCCTTCCGAGTTTTCGAAGTCGATGGGATTGACCTTGTGGGGCATGGTGGAAGACCCCACTTCCCCCGCCATGGGTTTCTGCCGGAAGTATCCCAGGGAAATGTAGCCCCACACGTCGCGGTTGAGGTCGATCAGGATGGTGTTGAGGCGGGAGAAGGCATGCATCAGTTCGGCAATGGCGTCGTGGGGCTCGATCTGGGTCGTGTAAGGATTGAATTCCAGTCCGCGGGCCTCCACGAACGAACGGCAGAAGGCGGGCCAGTCCAGGTCGGGATAGGCGGACAGGTGCGCATTGTAATTTCCCACGGCGCCATTGAACTTGCCGGTCAGGGTGATGGTGGCCAGAAGGCGGTGCTGCCGGTTGAGGCGGGCCACCACGTTGGCCAGTTCCTTGCCCACGGTGGTGGGCGTGGCGGTCTGGCCGTGGGTCCGCGCCAGCATGGGCAGGTCTGCCAGGGTGTGGGCCAGGCGCGTCAGCGTTTCAGTGATGGCATCGATGGCGGGCAACAGTACCTGGCTGAGGGCACCCTTCAGCATGAGGCCGTGGGACAGGTTGTTGATGTCTTCCGAGGTGCAGCCAAAATGGATGAATTCCGCCGCCGCCACGATTTCTGCGTTGTCCGACAGCTTCTCGCGCAACCAGTATTCCAGCGCCTTGACGTCGTGGTTGGTGCGCATTTCGATGGCTTTGATCTGGGCGGCATCCGCCTCGCAAAACTGTTCCACCAGGCGGTCCAGCTGGTCCATCGTGTCCCCGGAGAAGGGACCCACCTCGCGGATGTCCGGGTGCATGGCCAGCGCCTTGAGCCACTCGATCTCGATCAGGGTTCGGAAACGGATCAGGGCATATTCGCTGAAAAACGCCCGCAATGGATCCAGTCGGGCGCTATAGCGTCCATCCAGCGGTGACAACGCTGTGAGAGTGGAAGGTGGCATAAAAATCAACGTCAGGTGCAATTGAAGAAGGGTGCATTTTACAGGAAATCACAAGGGAGATTACTGGGGCAGGACGGTGCCTGCGGGAAGGCGATGCTATAATCGGCTCCCGTTCATTCATCGGAAATATGGTTGCCATGAAGCTGCTGGGTTCCATCACGAGTCCTTTTGTGCGCAAAGTCCGCGTGGTGCTGTTGGAAAAGCACATTGATTTCGAACTTGTGACCGATTGCATGACAGGCAATCCGCCTCCCATCGAACAGTACAATCCCCTTGGAAAAATTCCAGCCCTGGTGCTGGACGACGGCTTGTGCCTGTTTGATTCGCAGGTCATCACGGAATATCTGGACGGGGTGAGCCCGGTGGGGCACCTGTTGCCGGACCCGACCCGGGAAAGGATCCTGGTCAAGCGTTGGGAAGCCCTGGCGGATGGCATTCTGGAGGCAGGGGTTGCCATTGTCCTGGAGCTGCGGCGTCCGGAACAGGAGCGCAGCCCCGCGTGGGTGGAACGTCAGCGCGGCAAAATGGACCGGGGCCTTGCCCAGATGTCCCGCGAACTGGGACAGCGCGCCTGGTGCACCTCCGACGCGATGAACCTGTCGGACATTGCCACCGGGTGCATGCTGTTCTGGCTGGATTTCCGGTTTCCTGATCTTGACTGGCGGGAACGCCATCCCAACCTCGGCGGGCTCGCAAAAAAGCTGGCGCAACGCAAATCCTTCAAGGAAACACCGCCCAATCCCTAAGCGGTGATGATGCCGCCACCGAGGCAAACCTCTCCTGCATAGAGCACGGCAGATTGTCCCGGGGTGATCGCCCACTGGGGCTCACTGAAATGCAGGGTCATGCGTTCGAGTGCTTCCAGATCGACCTTGCAGGCGGCGTCCTGTTGCCGGTAACGGCTTTTGGCCCCGAAGGGCCCTGCGGGGTCAGGCGGAGCGCCTGCAATCCAGGAGAGCTGATCGGCCACCAGGGCTGATTTTTGCAGGGCAGGATGCTGATGCCCCTGCACGACAGTGAGCGTGTTACTGGCAATATCCTTGTCCGCCACGTACCAGGCCTCGCCGGCGCCTCCGATTCCCAGCCCCTGCCGTTGGCCGATGGTGTAGTACATGAGCCCCTGATGCTGTCCCACCACACGACCGTCCTCCGTTGTCATGGGGCCTGGGGTGATGGGCAGGTAGCGCTGCAGGAATTCGCGGAAAGGCCGCTCGCCAATGAAACAGATCCCGGTGCTGTCCTTTTTTGCTGCCGTGGGCAACCCGGCCTTGCGTGCCAGGGCGCGTACGTCCGATTTGAGCAGGTCTCCCACCGGAAAGAGCGTGCGGCTCAACTGTGCCTGGTTGAGCCGGTACAAAAAGTAGCTTTGGTCCTTGGAAGCATCGCGCCCGCGCAACAACAGGTGGCCGGCATCGGTCTTGCGGACGCGGGCATAGTGCCCTGTGGCAATGAAATCGGCACCCAGGGCCAGCGCATGATCCAGAAAAGCCCTGAACTTGATTTCCGAATTACAGAGAATGTCGGGGTTGGGCGTCCGGCCTGCCTGGTATTCCGACAGAAAATTCCGGAACACCCGTTCCCGGTATTCCTCGGAGAAGTTGACCGCTTCCATTTCGATGTTGAGCACATCGGCCACTGAAACGGCGTCCACCAGGTCTTCCCGGGCGTTGCAATGGGCGTCGTCCTCCCAGTTTTTCATGAAAAGGCCGACGACGTCATAACCCTGCTCCCTGAGCAGCAGGGCAGAGACGGAGGAATCAACGCCGCCCGAAAGGCCGACCACGACGCGGGGTTTGGACATCATTACCGAAGGGCAAATATCATGGGGTTGAAACGAAAAAGGCAGGGGGCAATCCCCTGCCTCGATCGACAGCGTGACGGCTGCAATCAGTTGGCAGCAGGCGCCGCTTTCCTGGATTTCTTCTTGCCCTTGTGTTTGCCTTTCTTCTTGGCCGCTTTCTCGGTTGGGGCCGCCTTGCTGGAAGCCTTGTCAGCCGCGGGTGCCGGCGTTGCCATGGGAGCAGCAGCGGAGGGGGCCGGGGCGGGTGCGTCCGCAGCGATGGCAGAAAGACTGACGGCAGCAAAAATGGCAGCGGTCAGGGCAGAAAGCAATTTCGACATGATGGAATCCTCTGGTTATCAACAAACAGGCCATGCAGATTGCATGGATTCTAGACCTCGCTGTCCTGTAACGCAAACCGCAGGACTCCGGTTGACCCATTTCAGGCGATCAGCGCATATCCCGGCAAGGTCAGGAACTCCACAAACGTTTCCGAGGTGGTCAATTCATCGAAAAGGGTGGCAGCTGCCGCGTAGGCGCCGGCCGCAAATTGCGCTTCTCCCAGTTCCTTCCGGATCTTCTCCATTTCCGAAGGCAGCAGGGCCCGAAACAGGGCGACAGTAACCTTGCGCCCGTCTTCCAGCCTGCCGTAAGGGCTTCGGATCCACTGCCAGATCTGGGCACGGGAAATCTCGGCTGTGGCGGCATCTTCCATCAGATGGTGGATGGGCACGCATCCAACACCGGTCAGCCAGGCGCCCAGATACTGCAATCCGATGTTGATATTCGTACGCAATCCCTGTTCCGTGATGGGCCCTCTGGGGGCAAAGGCCAGCAGGTCTGCAGCCGTGGCCTGCACATCGTCCCGTTGCCGGCCGATCTGGTTGGCGTGGGGCATGTGGCGATCGAAAATTTCCCGGGCCACGGGCACAAGCCCCGGATGGGCCACCCAGGTGCCGTCGTAGCCATCGGTGACCTCCCGCGTCTTGTCGTCGCGGACTTTCGCCAGGGCTGCGGCATGGGCTTCCGGATCGTTTTTGATCGGAATCTGCGCCGCCATCCCTCCCATGGCAAAGGCACCACGACGGTGGCAGGTTTTCACCAGCTGGAGTGCGTAGGCGCGCATGAAAGGTGACGTCATGGTGACGCAGCTGCGATCCCCCAGAATGAAGTCGGGATCCGTGCGGAATTTCTTGATGCAGCTGAAAATGTAATCCCAGCGCCCTGCATTGAGTCCGCCGCTGTGATGGCGCAATTCATGGAGGATTTCATCCATTTCGAACGCTGCCAGCACCGTTTCGATCAGCACCGTGGCCTTGATGGAGCCCATGGGGATGCCCAGGGTATCCTGGGCCATCAGGAAAATGTCATTCCATAACCGTGCTTCCAGGTGGCCTTCGAGTTTGGGCAGGTAAAAATAGGGACCGCTGCCACGGGACAGCAGTGTGGCGGCATTGTGGAAAAAATACAGGGCAAAATCAAAGAGGCTGCCTGAAATCGGCTCCCCGTCCAGCAGAACATGCTTTTCGTCGAGGTGCCAGCCCCGTGGCCGCACCATGATGATCGCCGTCTTTTCCTGTGGCCGGTAGGTTTTGCCCTCCGGGCTGGTGTACTCGATCGTGCGGTCGACGGCGTCCCGCATGTTGATCTGGCCCTGTACCGAGTTTTCCCAAGTCGGCGTGGTGGAATCCTCGAAGTCACCCATGAACACGTTGGCACCGGAGTTGAGGGCATTGATCACCATCTTGCGATCAGTGGGCCCCGTGATTTCCACCCGGCGATCCTGGAGCTCGGCCGGACAGGGCGCAACGTGCCAGTCCGCCGCCCGTATGGCGGCCGTTTCCTCCAGGAAGTCCGGGCGCATGCCGCGATCGAAGGCTGCCTGGCGCGTCCGGCGTTGCGCCAGGATCGCTTGCCTCCGGGGTTCGAAAGCACGGCACAGCAGGGCCAGAAATTCCAGCGCCTCTGGCGTCAGGAGGCGTTCGAAGCCTTCGTGCATGGGGCCTGTAATGGTCAGACCTGCGGCAGGAGTCAACGTGTCCATGGGCACCTCACTAGGGCAGCATACTGCAATACCGGGGATGTCGGCAGCGTCGCGACATCGTGCAAACACAAGGTAAAAACCCGCTCCCCGAAGGGAGCGGGAAGACACCGGGATCGCCGGTGCATTGAAATGGGCTCAATGGAACTGTTCTTCTTCCGTCGAGCCGGTCAGCGCCGTTGTCGACGAAGCACCCCCCTGGATCACCTGGGTCACTTCGTCGAAATAGCCGGTTCCCACTTCACGCTGGTGGCGTGTGGCGGTGTAACCGTATTTTTCTGATGCGAATTCCGCTTCCTGCAATTTGACATAGGCTGTCATGCCCTCGCTGGCATAGCCGTGTGCCAGCTCATACATCCCATGGTTGAGGGAATGGAATCCGGCCAGGGTGATGAACTGGAATTTGTAACCCATGGCGCCCAGTTCGCGCTGGAACCTGGCAATCGTGGCGTCGTCCAGGTGTTTTTTCCAGTTGAAGGAGGGCGAGCAGTTATAGGCCAGCATTTTCCCGGGGAACTTGTCCCGGATGGCTTCTGCCCACTGGCGTGCAAACGTGAGGTCGGGTTTTCCGGTTTCGCACCAGACCATGTCGGCGACTTCCGCATAGGCGAGCCCGCGGGCAATGGAAGCCTCGAGTCCGTTGCGGACGTGGTAGAACCCTTCGGAAGTCCGCTCGCCCGTACAGAACGGCTGGTCACGGGGATCCACGTCGGAGGTGAGGAGGTTGGCGGCTTCGGCATCGGTGCGTGCCAACAGGATGGTGGGCACGCCCATGAGGTCTGCGGCAAATCGCGCGGCCACCAGTTTCTGGACGGCTTCCTGGGTCGGCACCAGCACTTTCCCTCCCAGATGGCCGCATTTCTTCGCTGCCGCGAGCTGGTCCTCGAAATGGACCCCGGCCGCTCCGGCCTCGATCATGGCTTTCATCAGCTCATGGGCATTGAGCACGCCACCGAAACCGGCTTCCGCATCGGCCACGATTGGGGCAAACCAGTCGATATTGTGGTTGCCTTCGGCCCAATGCAGCTGATCGGCACGCCGTAAGGCGTTGTTGATGCGGCGCACCACGGTGGGGACGGAACTGACGGCATAGAGCGACTGGTCAGGATACATTTGCAGGGAATCGTTGGCATCGCCGGCCACTTGCCAGCCGGACAGGTAGATGGCCTTGAGCCCGGCCTTCACCTGTTGCATGGCCTGGTTCCCCGTGAGGGCCCCCAGGGTGTTGACGTAGGGCTCGGTGCTGCACAAATGCCAGAGTTTCTCGGCACCGCGACGGGCCAGCGTATATTCGATGGGCAGGCTGCCCCGTAGCCGTACCACATCCTCAGCGCTGTAGGGGCGCTGGATGCCCTGCCACCGGGGGTTTTCTGCCCAATCCTGCTTGAGTTTGGCAATTTCCTGTTCGACGCTCATGTAAAGTTCTCCTGAAAGTGAAATCATTTGATGCTTTAGGGGGTACTGACCCGCTGCTGCGTCACGATCAGGCCATCGTCGTCCGCGTAGAGCCAGGCCCCTGGCCGGAACGTGATGCCTGCAAATGT
>JAKBAT010000098.1 GCA_021808815.1 Pseudomonadota bacterium | reverse complement strand
CTGGTTGCCGGCATGGCAATCCACCAGTGCACCCAGGGCATCCTGAGCAGCGCGCAGTTTTTTCATATAGGGGTTGACGGTTTCCCTGGGGTACAGGGCAGAAAAGAATTCCACGGCATAACGCAATTCCTTGACGCGTTTGCGCAGGGCATGGCAGGTCCGGAATCCCCTGGCTATCCTGGCCAGTCGCGCCACGCGCCGTTGCCGACGTTCCAGCGCCTGGGTTGCGAAGGCTTGCAAGTCAGGGTTGGCTCCGGAGGCGATGGGGGGGGTGCCCTGCAGGAGCGATTGGTAATTTCCCGCATTGATTTCCCTGCACAGGGAACGGAAGAGACGGGTGCGATAGTGCTGCAACAGGACGCGCAGCGGGGTGGTGGCCGGTGCTGCCACAGGGTCCAATCGTGGCAACGTGGACTCCAGCAGCACATCCAGATCACGAATTTTTCCCAGGCGCCGTGCCAGACGCCGTGCCAGACGTAGAAAGGGCTGCCAATCGCTTTGAAGTGCGATGACTGAAAACGCTTTCTGTGCAGCCCGCATGCGCCGCAGGGTGACCCGGGCCTGATGGAGCGCATCGGGATCTTTATGGGACTGTAACCGTGACAGGTGTTGTGCCAAAAGGGGCTGCAGTTCTTCCAGGAGGCTTAAAAGGGCCTGGGCGGGTGTTTGAACGTCGGCGTGCAGCCGCGCAGGATGCCCTGTTTTCCCGACCGGGCGGTGGGTACGACGTTTTGCGGACGTTGAGGACATTGCCGTCAGGACAGCATTTGCCGACGTTTTTCGAACTCCTGGATTTGAAAGGCCATATTGGCCAGGGAGGGTACCGTGAGCGTGGGTTCAATGCCCCAAGGATCGAAAATGGCTTCGGGCGAACGTCGCACCCACATGGCATGCATGCCGGTGGAGCAGGCGCCGATCACGTCGAAGGGATTGCTTGAAATCAACCAGGCGTTGCCCCCGGTGGCGCCGGTTTTCCTCAGGAAATGGGCGTAAACGGCGGGATCCGGTTTGAAGGAACGGATATCTTCGACGCTGATGATGCCCAGAAAGCTGTCCAGAAGCCCGGCATGCTCCAGAAGTTTTTCTACCGTATCTGCACTGCCGTTGGAAAAGGCATAAATACGGAAATTCTCAGACTGGAGTTGGCGCAAACCGGGGATGACGTCAGGGAAGGGAGGTAACGTGCGGTAGGTTTTCAACAGCAACGTTCTTTGTGCTTCATCCAAAGGCGTCTGATACAGGCTGCAGGTGAAATCCAGCGCTTGGCGGATACAAACGGAAAAGCTGTCGTAATGACGCATGAGCCCGCGACGAAATGAATATTCCAGCTGCTTTTCCCGCCATGTCCGGGCAAAAGCCGTCGCCTGGTTGCCGATCATGGTGGATAGCGTGACCACCACACCATTGGTGTCCAACAGGGTACCGTATACGTCAAAACCCAACGTCGTGATCATCATGGGCCTTTGGGGGCATCTGTGCGAATATTGTAGCTCCAATCCCGTGGCGGCAACATGCCGTGTTCAGTCGGCCAATGGGTCAGGACGGATCTGTACCTTGAACACCTTGGGGTAGGCGGTTTTGCCACCCTCCCCATGGAAATTTGCGCGTGACCCGGAGGTGGTCCACAGGCCCCGTCCTTTCCAGCCCGCGGCAGGATCGTCAATGCGGCCATCCACGTTTTTCGTGAAGAAACCCAGCGGGTAGGGGATGCGAAGCGTGACGAAATGCCCGTTCACCAGCGCCAGCAATGCTTCGCCCCCATTGGTGCAGGCAATGGGGACGTCTTGGCCCAAGCCAAGGGTATTGAACCGGTCTACCCACAGGTAATAGGCGTGATCAGCGCTGCCGCGCGGGTCAGCCCCGTGGAACTGGGGGCCAGGAAAGCGATAGAGCGTCCACCCTTCCGGGCAGTGGGTACCGTCCACGGCGTCAGGCCCATTCAAAGGACCCTTGCATCTGCTGCGATCAAAACTGGCCATGTGGCCACTGGAGAGCACTGTCCAGACAATGCCATGCGAATCCACGTCCAGTCCCCGGGGGCCAAACCCTTCCGGTGGTGGTTGATAGATTTCGGCCAGTGCCGTGTGAACGGGATCAGGGCCTGGTTTAAGACGAATCAGATAGCCCGGTTGATCCATGCGCGAAAACCCCACATCCATGGATTGACCCCAGATGACATCTTCCACCGGGCTGGGTTGCACGCCATAGAAGGCAGCTCGAATGTGCAGATCCTTCGATGGATCGGGTGTTGTACCGGCTTCCACGTAGTCGTCCCGTTTGCCGTTGCCATTGCTGTCGATCACCAGAGGGGTCCAGCCCTGTGCCTGGCGCGCATCCCCTGTACGGCGCAGGACGCGCGTATTCAGCCAACCGACGATTCCACTGCCGGGAGGGCCTGCGCTGGTCCATAACGTGTTGTCAGGATCGTATCCGAAGTACAGGTGGTGCGTGGTAAAGCAGGTATCGATCAGTTGCCAGGTGGTGGTGAGGGGATCGTAGCGTGTGATCTGGCGAGAGGATTCGCTCAGGGGATAGGCGACCGCTGCCGCCAGGGAAGAACCCTGGCGGCAGAAATCGGGGTTGCTGGCGGGGCGGATGCGGGCTGAAAACCAGACCTTGCCGTCCTCATCCAGGATGAGATTGTGAATGCTCGTGTGGCCATCCCAGATGTGCTCATCGCCCCAGTATGCGGAGGGTCCCTTGCTGACATCGCGTTGGGAAGGCGTTGCGGGATCGAGATAGGGCATTCTGATTTCGGAGGCCACATGATGGACAGGATCCAGTGTGGGCACCCAGTCCGTGCTCTCTTCGGGCGCTCCCCAGATCAATCCGTTGGCATTGACGGTGGGGTTGCGCTTGTCCGTGGAAATCGCGTCATGCAGGTAATGTTTGGGGGAAGACCAGTCCCACAGGGTATAGACGGCATTGCGTTCCTGGCCTTGGGGTCGGGATGGCGATTCGAAAGGAAGTGCACCTTGGGCGATCCGTTCAGTCCAGCGTGCAAATAGTGACAGGCCTTTTTCAGGCCCGAGACGGGACAGGACCGTGGCCATGTATCCCATGGCCTGACCCGCCTGGGTGCGGTATGCCCAGGCGGACTGGGCATCGCCATGGCCCAGTTGTTGGAAGAAATCCGGGACTTCGCGCACGCCGGGAGACCCCAGCGCGTGACAGGACTGGCAGCCATTTTTCAGGGTGTCGATCCAGTACCGTTGGGATTTCATGGCAGGGGGAATGCCGTTCCCCTGGTCCCCTGTGCCGGGAAATTCGTTCTGGCCAGGAATGTCGAGCATGGCATACCAGTAGACGCCGGGGTAGTACGCCGCTGCAGCGCGTTCGTTGGGTGCGATGACAGCGGTCAGTTCGAGCCGGTCACCCGTGGCTGCAGTCACTTTGGGGGAGTCCACCAGGCCATAACCCCGAACCCAGACCTGGTAGTGGGCCGCGGGCAGGTCTGGGATGAGAAAGCGGCCCTGGTCGTCGGTGACCACGATTTTTGCGAATTTAGTGGGCAGTTCGGCAGTTTCCGCAATCACCCAGACGCCTGCTTCCATGCCATGTGGACTGGTGACCGTGCCTCCGATGTCCCGGGACGATATGGGGAAATTACTGGACGCCGTAGCGTCGCTTGCCCAGAAAATTCCCAGGGACAGGGCGAGAATCCAGACAGTGCGCATTCAGAGGGGTGCCTCGGGAGAAGGGGACACCAGATCTGCCATCCAGGAGGATTCTTGCGCGGACAGGGTGCAAAGAGGCGCGCTGACGCTGGCCTCGTCAGTTATTTCAAAATGTTGTGGCAGGGACATGGGGGATATTTCTCCGCGTTCTAAGTATGCGAGCTTATCAAATATTGACCGAGATCAAAGACCCTGCACGATACGCATTGCGTGGCATGAGAAAACTCCATGATAATCGCCCAATTCTAATCTAAGACTATTTCTAATCACCCCTGAGAATGGGGAATTTTGGGCGTTGAATTCAGTGAAGCTCGATGTAATAAAAAGGATTTTCTGTTTGTTGCTGTGGCCTGATATTGTGCTGGCCTGCAATGGGGATTGTGGATCACGCTGGGCCTTGCTGGATCCGAAAGGGCCCATCGCCACCCAGGAAAAGGGACTCATCATCACGGCCTTTGCGTTGATGTTGCTGGTGGTGATCCCGGTCATTTTCATGACGATCGCCTTCGCCTGGAAGTTCCGGGCTTCGAATAAAGCGGCCCAGTACACGCCAAAATGGGATAATTCCCTCAAGATCGAAACGGTGGTATGGCTGGTGCCGACGGTGATCGTGGCCATTTTGGCAATGATTGTCTGGAAGTCTTCCCACGAACTCAGCCCCTACCGTCCCATTGCTTCCTCCCAGGCGCCATTGCAGGTGGAAGTCGTGTCCATGAACTGGAAGTGGCTGTTCATCTACCCCGACAAAGGGGTTGCCACCGTGAACCAGCTGGTAATCCCGGCCGGTGTCCCTGTCAGTTTCAGCATTACCTCGGATACCGTCATGAGTTCGTTTTTCATTCCCCAGCTGGGGGGGCAAATTTATGCGATGGCCGGCATGCAAACCCGCCTGCAACTGGTGGCAGACCAGCCCGGTTCTTACCAGGGGCTCAATACCCAGTTCAGCGGAGATGGTTTCCCCGGGATGCATTTCGAAACCGTGGTGACCACCCCACCTGATTTTGAGGGCTGGGTCCGTCAGGTCAAACGATCCCGGGACGCATTGGGCACCGAGGCATTTGCACAGCTTGAAGCTCCCAGTGCCAACGTGCCTCCAAAGTATTTTTCTTCCGTCGCGCCTCAGCTGTTCGAGCATGTGCTGCAGAAATATCAGCCCCACGCCGAAGCGCGGGGCAAGCCAGCGCAGGATATGGGCAGGATGATGTGACAAGGATAAGGTGACCATGCAATCCGTACTTTTCGGAAAACTGACGTTCGCGGCAATCCCGTTTCATAATCCCATCGTGATGTGGGTGCTGGGCATTACGATTGCACTGGAAATTGCGCTCGTCGGGGGCATCACATATTTCGGCAAATGGACTTATTTGTGGAAAGAATGGATGACCAGCGTGGATCACAAAAAAATTGGCGTGATGTATGTCCTGCTGGCCTTTGTCATGCTGCTCAGGGGGTTTGCCGATGCCCTGATGATGCGGCTGCAGCAAGGGGTTGCCGAAGGAGGGTTTGCGGGCTATCTGCCCGCTGACCACTACGATCAGATTTTCAGTGCGCATGGCACGATCATGATTATTTTCGTGGCCATGCCGTTTTTCATCGGCCTGATGAATTTCGTGGTTCCCCTGCAGATTGGTGCGCGTGACGTGGCCTACCCGTTCCTGAATTCCGTCAGCTTCTGGCTGACGGTGGCCAGTGCAGGGTTGGTGATGATTTCCCTGGGGATAGGTGATTTTTCCCACGCGGGATGGTCGGGTTACCCTCCCCTGTCAGAAAACCAGTTCAGCCCGGGGCCGGGTGTCGATTACTGGATATGGAGTCTTCAGTTGGGCGGCATCGGCACGTTGATGACCGGGATCAATTTTTTTGTCACCATCCTGCGCATGCGGGCTCCGGGCATGAGCATGATGAAAGTGCCCGTATTCACCTGGACCATTCTGGTCACCACGGTATTGATCATGCTGGCTTTCCCGGTCTTGACAGTGACGCTGGCACTCCTGACCCTCGACCGTTATCTCGACATGCATTTTTTTACCAGCGAACTTGGCGGCAACCCGATGGTCTTCCTGAATCTTTTCTGGATTTGGGGGCATCCGGAGGTGTATATCGTGATACTTCCAGCCTTCGGGATATTTTCGGAAGTGGTCACGACGTTTTCGGGTAAGCGCCTGTTTGGGTACCATTCCATGGTCTACGCCACGGTGGCCATCGCCGTGCTGTCTTTCGGTGTTTGGCTGCATCATTTTTTTACAATGGGAGCCGGTGCCAACGTCAATGCGTTTTTTGGCATTGCCACCATGGTGATTGCCGTCCCCACCGGCGTCAAGATATTCAACTGGCTCTTTACCCTGTATCGGGGCAGGGTCAAATTCACCACGCCCGTACTGTGGACTCTGGGTT
>JAKBAT010000008.1 GCA_021808815.1 Pseudomonadota bacterium | reverse complement strand
ATCCTCGCAAGCAACCCAAGTTCCGCCACCCGGCCTGCTGCACATCACTGTGAGGCCTTGCAATGGACTGTTCGTGATTTTCCTTGACGGCATGGGCACGTTGCTATATAAACCATTTAGTTAATTAACTTATTGGTTAAATAATGACACCTTCGCCTGCCCAAAGCCCGTCTTCCTCCACGGATCATCTCAGTGCCATTTTCATGGCGCTCGCCGACCCGACCCGCCGGGCCATGTTGCAGGCCCTGTCCCAAGGCGAGCGCACCCTGACCGAACTGGCCTCCCCTTTTTCCATCAGTGTTCCTGCTGTCACCAAGCATTTACGCATCCTCGAGCGTGCGGGGCTGATTGTGCGCAGGCGGCAGGCACAACGCAAACCCTGTTCCCTGCAGGCCAGGCCATTGAATGAAGCCGCAGCCTGGATCGACCGGTACCGCGCCGAATGGGAAGAGCGGCTGGATCGCCTTGATGCCTTCGTCACAACCCAGCAACGACAGAACCCAGGAGAATCCGCATGACCACCCCAATGCCTCCACTGGCCCTCCCCCTCGATACCGATAGCACTGCAACCCAGGTGGACCCGGGCGGGTCCCTGATCATCCAGAGCCGCCTGATCCAGGCGCCGCGGGAACGCGTCTGGGATGCCTGGACGGACCCTGCCCAACTGGGGCAATGGTGGGGGCCCCGAGGCTTTTCCGTGACCACCACCCAGTTTGAGTTCCGGACTGGAGGGCATTGGGTGTTCACCATGCAGGGGCCCGACCCCGATCCGCAATCGAAAAACCCAGGCGGTCCCCGTGACTTCCCGAACCGCATCGTGTGGACACGCATTGCACGCACGGCCGATGCCGATCCCTGGCACCTGGAGTATCACCATCTCCAGGCCGACACACTCGACAACCCCCTGTTCTCCTCGAACGTCACCTTCGAGGCGCGTGACGAACGTACATTGCTCACCTGGACAGCCAACTTCGGCAGCAATACCCTGCGGGATCAGCTCATTCGCGACTACGGTGCATCCCAGGGCGGGCGTGAAACCACCGCCCGCCTTGCCCACCATACCGAAGGTACGGGATATGACCAGACCAGCGCAGCCCAGGGGTTTCGCCTGATGCTGTCGCGCGTGGTACCGGTCCCCAGGGAACAGGTATGGCGTGCCTGGAGCGATCCCCATCTGCTGCCCCAATGGTTCTGTCCCAAGCCTTTTGCTGTGGATCGCTGCGTGCTCGACCTGCGTCCGGGAGGGCGCTTTTATACCCACATGGTGGGACCAAACGGATGGGAAGCCGACAACGAAGGCAGCTACCTCGAAGTCGTTCCCGGCGAGCGCCTCACTTTCACTGACCTGCTCCTGTCTGACTGGATCCCGGCGCCCAATCCGGGCTTCAGGCACACGGTGACCGTTCAGTTTGAAGAGGCCGCAGCAGGACACACACGCTATACAGCCATTGCCCGACACGCCAGTGCACAAGGACGCGCACAGCATGCCCAGATGGGATTTCATGAAGGGTGGGGAACGGCCACCGACCAATTGGTCGCCTTGATGCGCCAGATCTCGTGAATGTGCCTGGTGATGCTAAGATAATCGAAATGCAAAAACTCAAAGAATGCGAACCAAATCTATAGTTTTGCAATTGGTTTTCTGCTGTTCGAGGCAATACTGTTTCAGAACAACGCCAGTGAGAGGTCGATGACGCATTGGAACTCTCGGAGCAGACTGGGATTTAGTGCAGCAATGACCAGCCACCAAAGGCCATCATGTCTTTAACCGGAATTTATTTCATCCTTGGTATCGCCATGTTTGTGGTGATCCTCTGGGATTACAGAAAATTCCCAATGACAGCCAAACGACTCACAAAGCAATCCGATAAGGGCCTCACCAGTTTCTCCCATATTTCTTTGGAAAGTAGGAACCTGGCCGTGATGACATTTTTCGCCATTTTCCTGTGGCCACTGGTTTTATTTTGGGAAATCACAGGGGCAAGGAAGAAATAGTCAATCCGCAAAGCAGGCGGTGGCAGGTCGATTATCTAATTCTTCCAATACGCATGTGGATGGGCCAGGTGATGGTACGCCGTGCGGCAGGGTACCCCCAGTCTGCTGCCATTGCTTCGGCAAATTTCAGGAAAAGTCCCTCCTGCCCTGCCTCCCTTGCGCGCCGAACCGCTGACCACGTTGAGATATAGCCAAGCAGTTCTTGCAAGCTCCACTCCAGGCGAATGCACATGGGCGGGGTAGCAAATTCCGAGAACGGGAATTCGATATCAGCATAGCCCGTATCCACCAATTTCCGTTCGGCTGGCCAGTAAGATCCAATCTCCTGCCAATAGAAAAGTCTAAATCGATCGTCAAGCCCTGGCCCAAGGCTAAGCACGCCATAACTCATCAGCGCCAGCACGCCACCCGACACCGAAACCCGCCGGACTTCGTCGTAAAAAACGGAAAGATTGAACCAATGGGCAGCCTGGGCAGCGGTCACCAGACTCACGCTCTCGTCGGGTAGGGGCAGCTTTTCAGCCGAGGCGCACTGAAAGTGAGTGCGTTCATGGGGAACAGTGTTCGCAATCTGGTCTGCGCTGGGATCGAGTCCGACAACATGATCGAAGTGACGGGCCAGTTGGCCCGTCAGTTGCCCGGTGCCACACCCCACATCCACTGCGAAGCGATGATCAGGGGCCACAGAGGCCAAGAACTCGGCAAGCTGATCGGGATAGCCGGGTCGGAAACGGGCATAAAACGCGCCGCCTTGGTCAAACCAGTTTGTTGACGTAGAAAACTCATTCGCCACGGCGACTCCTCACAGGCAAAAACTTTGCCTTGGCGGCCGTGAGCCGTGCCGAGAAGCCTTGTTGTTCCAGCGCTCTGGCGGTTTCTGCCAGGGTTTGCCTGAGCGGATGACCGATTTCATCTTCCAGGGTCTCAATTGCCGCAAAGGTGACCCTCCAATGTTGTTCGAGCTTTCTGCCAAGGTTTCGGCCCAGTGATGAGAGGCGAATGCGGCTCTTGCGGCCATCTTGAAGGGCTTCGCGCAGGATCAGGCCATCGGCCTCCATCAATCCAATCGTTTGGCTGATGGCGCCCTGTGTCAGGTAACAGCGGGCGGTGATGTCCGTTACCGTTTCAGCCCCCGCCTTCAGCGCACGTAAGATGGGCGTGTAGCGTGCCCGATAGTTCAGTCTCATCCCGCGGTAATGTTCTTCCGCACCGAATTCGACAAGTTCACTGACGTAGCGAAGAAGTTCGCCCAGGCCAGGGGTTTCATTTGGGTTCATGCACCCAATGATACATTAGCGCTAATGCAATGCCAATGCGCAAGCTGCATTGCGATGACGCGATGCCCTGCAAGGGCTATAGTGGCCATTTCCTGCGCGTAAGCGATGCAGTCGACCACAAGGCTCGCGACATCATTTCTTGAGGGGAAGACATGAACGACATCCGGATTGAACAAGCCAATCCCGACGATGCCACCGATATGGCTTCGACGGTGGGACAGCTCCTTGACGAGATCATGCAGGCCATCGGTACCAAGGCCTTTGACTTCGATGTTGGGGCATCAGCGCAGCTGCTGCGCGATTTCCTTGACAGCAACCGATACGCCGCATTCATTGCCCGTGATGTGGAAGGGCGGATCATAGGAGTGATCACCTTGGTCGAAGGCTGTGCCCTGTATGCCGGCGGGCTCATGGGCACCATCCCTGAGTTCTATGTCGAGCCTGGCTGGCGTTCACAGGGGGTCGGTGCTGCGCTGGCCGAGACCGCGCGCGTCCATGCCCGCTTGCGCGGGTGGAAGCGTCTCGAGGTCACGACCCCGCCGTTGCCGGAGTTTGCGCGCACGCTGGCCTTCTACGAACGCCAGGGCTTTTCGGTGACCGGGGGTCTGAAACTGAAGCTGGAAGTCCAGGCATAAGTGCCTGCGCGACCGCGAGCCCTTGGGAGTGCTACACGGGGCTGCATGCCTTCATGTGCCTTTGACGGTAACCGCATGACCCTGTCTTGCTGACTCCCAGGCGTGCATCGCATGCTTTCGAATTTCACCCCAGCGGTAGCCCCCCAAGCCGCCGCTCTGGCGAATGACCCGATGGCAGGGAATCACGAAAGCAACCGGATTGCTCCCAACGGCATGCCCTACAGCGCGTGCGGCACTGGGTTGACCAATCGCTGCTGCGATCCCGGCATAGCTGGTCACTTGGCCATTGGGGATATGCAAGAGCGCTTTCCAGACATTGACCTGGAAATTCGTGCCAGAAACATGGAGCGACAAGGGACGTTCAGGCGCAATATTGCCATTGAAGATACCACCGGCAATCGATCCTGTTTTCCCCGGGTTTTCACGGATGCGGGCTCGGGGCCACTTCTGCGCCAGACTCGTGCGGGCATCGTCGACCCCATTGTCGTCCACGAATTCGAGGCTACAGACCCCTCTTGCCGTGACCGCAATAAATACCGGGCCGAAAGGCGTGTCATGGATGCCGAATTCCATGGTCACGCCTTCGCCTGCCGCTTTGAATTCCCCTGGCGTCACGGCCTCGAGATGAACGAAATGATCATACAAGCGGGAACCGCTGCTCAGGCCCACGGCATCGGCGACATCAAATAGCGGTCGGGAATCGGCAAGGAGTGTTTTGGCCCGTTCAACGGTCAGGACCTGTAAATAGCGTTTGGGGGTCACACCGGCCCAGCGACAGAATAATCGCTGGAAGTGGAAGGGGCTCAGGTGGAGATGTGCCGCAATCTCATCTAGAGTGGGCTGGCGGGTTGCGTGCCGGGTAATAAATGCAATGGCTTGTGCAATGCGGTCGTAATCAGACATGGCATCATTTCCAGGGTTCGATTCCCTTTGACGAGTACCTATTGTGCCTGCCCCACGCTCTGGCAGCGACCCGGATCTTGCGGTTTCACCTTTTTTCCATCGGCCTGTTCTGTTATCAGGGTTGGCTCACGGATGGCGATGGTTTGGAAGTCAAAGGTTGCAGTTCCCTTAGGTTTACGACAGGATTCTTTCTGAGGTTGAGGAGAACTGCCATGGCTAAAGACGTGCCCAACGTAAAGGGAATGGAAATCAGGTGGCTTTCAGACGTGGAAGAGCAGGACTACCCTGCAGCTGAATCCTATCTTCGTATCATCTACATGCCGGATAAGGTTGATGGCATGGTGGCGGCGTTGCGAAAGGCTCCCATGGTGCAATTCAAAGCCAAGGATATTTTTCGGGCTTCGCAGTTGTCGTTGCTGGGAATCAGCAATTCACACATAGAGAATGATCGTGCAAAGATTCTCGCCGGGAAACCTTTATCCCCCCTTCTTCTCGTACGGGATTCGCTGAATGGCAAAGTTGTCATCGCTGACGGCTATCATCGTCTGTGTGCCATTTATGGGTTTAACGAAGATGCCTTGATTCCCTGCAAGATCATTTGAGTGTTTCTCAAACTACCGGATGATCAAAGAGGGTCGGGAAAGGTCGTAGTAGCCCTCAGCGGCTGTGCAGTTTCTCTTGCAGCCAAACTTTGATCAGGGACTGATAAGGCACGTCGCGTGAATTTGCCGCCGCCTTGATTGCGTCCAGCAGATGCTGAGGCAACCTCAGGGAGATCGTTTTTGTGGTGGGTTTCAGATTGGGGAATGTCACCTTCTGAGCTTTTGTCCAATCCAGGTGCTCTGAGGAGTCGTGCGACTCCCAGTAGTCCCGTTCCGCCTTCTCGGAGGCGAACTTGTCCATTCTGCAGGAGCCGTCATTGGGGCCCTGGCGGTTGGGTGCGACGTGACGGCAAGAGAAGGCACTGTGCTGCCAAGGCAACGAGGGCCTGAGGCCGTTGCAGCGTCAATGATAGCTGCGTCGGCACGGCGATGGGTCTATAATTTACGCTTGCCATGACCGTTTTATCAATGACAGCCGGACTGCGTCGATGGCCCAGACAATTGGGATAATTCAGATCAAGGGGGGTGCCGGAAGATCCACCCTCGCCACCAATCTTTCCGCGCTGCTGGCCGAGCGCAATACCGTGGCCCTGATCGATGCCGACATGCCCCAGGGCACCAGTGCCGCCTGGGCCAGCATCCGTCTGGCCGACAAACCCCATTCGCTCACGCTCGCTACGACAACCACCTATCAGGACCTGGTGGAACAGGTCAGTCGGCTTGCCCCCCATCACGATTACGTCATCATCGACACGCCCCCGAGGGGGGCTGAAATGACCCGGGCCGCGCTCATCCTGAGCGACCTGTGCCTGGTGCCCCTGACAGCCTCGGCCGCCGAGATCTGGGCCACGAGCGACCTGCTCGCCACCATCCACGAAGCGCGCGAAGTGAGGTCCGACGTGGATGTGCGGCTGATATGGACGCGCTTTCGGGGCAATACCCGCTCTGCCCAGGAACTCTCGGCAGTGGCGCAGCAGGATCTGGGACTGAAGGAGCTCAAAAACAAGCTCGGATATCGGGTGGCCTTTTCCGAGGCCTTGGCGCGCGGCCTTTCCGTGCTGGAGTGGCCTGATCGTACGGCCCGGGTGGAATTTCAGGCCGTGGGCAAGGAAATCAAGAAAATTCTGGAGGGCAAGCGGTGAAATCGGCCAGCGTGAAAAAGCCTGTCATCTTGACCGAGCAGGCGCTTCGTTTTGCTTCGGGTGCAGCCAAACCCAAGGCCTCGGCGGCAAAACCCGATAGGAAAGCCAAGGCCACTGTGCCAGTGGATGACAACCTGTTGACCCTCCACTTAAGCCGGGAGACCCTGAAGAAACTGAAGAAAACAGCAACCAGGAAAGGTGTCGGCATCGAGGCACTAGTTGCAGGGTGGATCGAAAAGCACCTTTGACCCTCTGTACACGGCACACGAAAAAAAGGCCTGCGCATTTGCAAGCCATTGATTCTTTTGGCGTCCCCACGGGGATTCGAACCCCGGTTACCGCCGTGAAAGGGCGATGTCCTAGGCCTCTAGACGATGGGGACACAACACTGTCGGCGCATAGAGGAACCCCGACGAGTCAAGCCCGGCATTGTAACCAGTTTAATGATGTTTGTCACGGTTCACTGGCGCTCCGAACTCCCGGTAAAGTTCTACCACGGCAACCGCCAATGCCAGCACCGGCACGCCGACCTGGATCAGTGCCACGTGGGTAAAGCCTGAATGCAGGCCGAACACGCTGTATCCGGCCAGCAGCAGAAGCAATCCTCCCGGCAGCAACCGGCCCCCGCCCTGTGCTCCCCAACGCCAGCGATCTGCCAGCCAAAGGCCTGCTGCGGCACTGACCCAACCCAGTGCCGCACCCGCCAGTACGTCCACAGGCCAGTGCACGCCCACCCCGATGCGCGACAGCCCCACAATCGCGGCCACCGCCAATACTGCCACCTGCGCTGCCCGGTGCTGCACCGCCCGTCCCAGTATCAGAAGCCCGGCAAGCACGAAAATGCTGGTGGTATGGCCGGAAGGAAATGAACTGTGCAACAGTCTTCGTCCGACCACCTCGATATCGAGCACGGCGGGTGGCCGCGCTTCATCAATCAGCGGCTTCAACCCGTGGGAAACGGCATAGGACAGAAGGCCGGCAATCACGGCGGCCCAGAGCAGACCAGGGCGGCGCCGGATATAGGGGGCGAGCAGCAGCGGCGTGATGGCCGCATCCCCCACCATGGTGGCATTGGCCCACAATGCCCCCCCCAACTGCAACAGCGCCCCATGCAGCCAGATGAAGACAGGAACGTTCCAGCCGGTAGCCCACAGGAGGACTGCCAGCAGCAATGCCACCACAGGACCCAGGACAACGTTCGATGTATGCAGCGTGGCTTTGTTCAGCATGATCCCTCAATTTCCCGATGGCGGTGGCAGCCCCGCGGCCGCGGTAATCCGCACCAGGCGCACCCCACCCTGGGCAAACAGTACCTCATGTGCCGGCAGCTGTGCTTCCCGGTCCACGCGCAAGAACACCAGGTCACCCGTCCGGGGTGGGCGGTTGGTGGTGGGTTGCCCGCTGTAGACCGCAAAACTGGGCATGCGGTTGTCCGCCACCACGGGCTGCCCCAGGTCTTTTGCCAAACGGGCTGCTTCCAGCACGGGGGCCTGCTGCAACCCGGCCGCTACCGGCAGGAGAATGCCCCATACCAGAATGTTGCTCGCCACGCCCGTCAGCAGCAGCAAATACCAGGGAGATTTCCTGGCAATCGCCCATAGGGCGGTCAAACCCGCAAAAAATACCCCCAGCAGCAGTGCGATACGGACCCAGTAATAATCCTGGGTGAATACCGTCGGGCCTCGTGCCAGCATTTCATGCAGGTAAGGGTGGTGGTCGCGTTGTGCAGCCCAGGCCACCGTGCCTGGCAATGCAAGCGCCAGGGTCACCATCGCCCCCCAGGGGAGCAAAATCCGCCAGCGTGAACGCAACAGTTCGCGATGGCGCGCCATCAGCAGGAATGCCGGGGTGAGCCCGATCAGGAGGTAATGCGGCAGCTTGGTGTTGGCCAGGGAAAACAGCAGAAACACCACGATGAACCACAGTCCCAGGAACCGGGTCAGGGGCTCGCCGCGAGTGCGCCAGCTTTCCAGTCCGGCCCGCAGCAATAGTGTGGTGTGGGGCAGCACGATCAACAAGGCCACGGGCACATAGTACAGCAGGCTGCCGCCATGCCCCTGCAGCGCTCCCGTCAATCGCCCCAGATTTTCCCGCAACAGGAAATAGTCCAGAAACGCGGGTCCCATGCGCTGGTACTGGATCACGTACCAGGGTAACGCCACCATCAGGAAAGTCGCCCAACCCCAGGGATTGAAGGCCGATTTGAGCCAACGGGCCAGCTCGCGCTGGCTCAGGTAGAACAGGAAACTCACCAGCAGCGGGACCACCACGGCCACGGGCCCCTTGGCGAGGAACCCCAGGGCCATCCAGAGGAAGACCCGCCATTCGGCACGACGATCCGAAGTTTTCCAGGCCTTGTAAATGTCGAAGCCGGCAGCCGTGACGAAAAGGCATAACACCCCGTCCATGGCAGCAGCGTCGGCGGAAACAATGACGCCCAGTGCCGTGGCGCAGAAAAACCCGGCCGCCCACCCTGCCGTCTCCCCCCATTCGCGACGCCCGAAACGCACCAGCAGCAGCACCCACAGCAGGCAGGCCAGGAGCGAAGGGAGCCGAAATACCCAGGCGTGCACGCCCAGTGCCTGCACCAGCGGTGCTTCCAGCCAGAATGCGAGGATCGGTTTCTCGAAGAAAGCCTGCCCGTTCAGGGTCGGCGTCACGAAGTCACCGCTGCGTGCCATTTCCACGGCCACTTCGGCATATTCCCCCTCGTCCTCGTCAAACAGGGGAATATGGCCAAAGGACACCCAGGTCACCACCAGGGCCAGCAACAGCATGCCCTTGATCCACAGGAAACCGGGCGCCGCAGGAACAGGATATGGGCGCAGCGTCATCCGCAGGAGACTAGCAAAAACCTCCCCGTTCAACCACCCATGCGTTTACGCGTTGAAAAGGAACGCTCGTTCCTGACCCAGGGCGCGGGGGGCAGCGAGGAGCGTCCCTGACCGTTCGTTCGCGCCGGGCCGCCGGCCTTGGGCTTGCCGGGACGCGGCGCCTTGGAAGGTGCGTTGCTTTTACGGATCGGTTGCCGGGGCTCGAAGCCTTCGATCGTATGCACTGCGATCGAACGGCCCGTAAACCGCTCGATCCTCTGCAATTGCTGGAAATCCCGGCCACTGGCCAGGGAGATTGCGATGCCCTTGTTGCCGGCACGTCCGGTGCGCCCGATACGGTGCACGTAGTCTTCCGCCATTTTGGGCAAGTCGTAATTGATCACGTGCGTGATGCCGGGCACGTCGATGCCGCGGGCGGCCACATCCGTGGCCACCAGGACCCGGACGCGTCCGCGCCGCAACCCCTCCAGGGTCCGGGTACGGGCCCCCTGATGCATGTCGCCATGCAGGGCCGCCGCCGCATGTCCCAGTCCGTTCAAGTCGCTGGCCAGGGTATCGGCATCCCGCTTGGTGGCCGTGAACACGATGGCCTGATGCACCTCTCCTCCTACCTTGAGCAAATGTGCCAGCAAACGGTTTTTGTGCGCCAGGTTGTCCACATAGTGCAAACGCTGGTCGATATTCTCATGGGAGGCCTCCTGGCTGGTGGCTTCGATGCGCACCGGGGTGCGCAGCAGGTCACGGGACAGGCGCAGGATTTCCTTGTCCAAGGTCGCGGAAAACAACAAGGTCTGGCGGGTGGCGGGCGTTGCCGCTGCAATCCGGCGCACGTCGTCGATGAATCCCATGTCCAGCATCCGATCTGCCTCGTCGAGCACCAGCATTTCCACCCGCGACAGGTCCACGCGCCCGCTGGACATCTGGTCGATCAGGCGGCCGGGGGTCGCTACCAGGATTTCATAGGGTTTTGCCAGCATGCGGTTCTGCACCGGATAGGGCATACCGCCCAGGATCGCCACGGTACGGATCTGCTTGAGGTGCTGCCCATATTTTTTGGCCGCCTCGGTGATCTGCGTGGCGAGTTCCCGCGTGGGGGACAACACCAGCATACGCGGGCCACGTCCCGGAGACGGTTGTGTCGCCAGACGATGCAGACCCGGCAGCATGAAGGCAGCCGTTTTGCCGGAGCCGGTGCGGGAAGAGACCATCAGGTCTGCTCCCGAGAGCAATGCCGGAATGGCCTGGGCCTGTACCGGAGTGGGGTGGGTGTAGCCCGATTCGGTCACAGCCGTCACGATGCGGGCATCCAGTTGCAATTGGTCGAAGCGAATTTCCTGTGTCATAGGTTTCAATCAGTTTCCATTCTAGAGTTGCGTAAGAAATACCCGTCGCAGCCCAGGAAGGGCAAACGCGCCGTCCGGGTCATTTCAACGGATTAATAAGTAGCGGGATCTGGCCGCCGGTACATGTCACTAACCGGCTTGCTTGAGACATTCGACGAATCGAATCAGGGGGTCAGGGACAACACCTGCAATGCGATGCTGCATTGCAATAGGCAGCACTATACGCGAATTTTTTCTTTCTGGAAACTTTTTTTGGCAACGCATACCCCAAGAGCGTATCCTGTCGGGGGCCGCAGGACTGCGGCTTCCGACACGCACATTCCGAACAGAGGTTTCCTGAACATGACCCCATCCTCGCAGGCTCCCATTCCCGCCACCCTGATCCCCGGGGATGGCATCGGACCGGAAATCGTCACCTCCGTCACCCGCATCCTGGAGGCGATTGGCGCCCCCTTAGCCTGGGAAACCCAAAAAGCCGGCATGGCGGCCGTCACCGAATCCCTCGACCCATTGCCCGAAGCCACACTCGCCAGCATCCGGCGCACCGGATTGGCCCTCAAGGGGCCCCTCACCACGCCAGTGGGTGGCGGATTCCGTTCCATCAATGTGCGACTGCGCGAGGAATTCAAGCTGTATGCCAACGTGCGGCCTGCCCAGACGCTGATTCCGGGTGGCCGCTATGACAACGTGGACATCGTGCTGGTCCGCGAGAACCTCGAGGGGCTGTACGTGGGATTTGACCACTACATTCCCATCGACAACGACCCCCACGGCGCTGCCATTTCCTCCGGGGTCAATACCCGGGCGGGCAGCCGCCGCATTGCCCGCTATGCCTTCGAGTATGCGATCAGGAATGGCCGCAAGAAAGTGACGGTGGTCCACAAAGCCAACATCCTCAAGGCGCTGACCGGAATTTTCCTGGAAACCGCCATGGAAATGGCCAAGGAATACGCAGGCCGGTTGACGGTGGACGAACGTATCGTGGATGCCTGTGCCATGCAGCTGGTGCTCGATCCGACACAGTTCGACGTGATTCTCACCACCAATTTGTTTGGCGACATCCTCTCGGACGAGATTGCGGGACTGGTGGGAGGACTGGGGCTAGCGCCCGGGGCCAATATCGGGGAAAACGCCGCCATTTTTGAAGCCGTGCACGGTTCTGCGCCCGATATCGCGGGCAAGGGCATTGCCAACCCCATTGCCCTGCTCTCCGCAGCCGCCATGATGCTGGACCATATCCATCATACCGACCTGGGACGCATCGTGCGCCAGGCCATTCATGACGTGCTGGTCACGGACGGCATTCGCACGCGCGACCTGGGCGGAACAGCGTCCACGGAAGAGATCACCGGGGCCCTGCTGTCCCGGGTCACTGCCCAAAAGCGGTGAAGCCGTTATCCCCGGAGATCAGGTAACCGTAAGACACCGCCCCCATGAATCCATTGGGAATGGTGGTTCCCTCCGGCTGGGTAACGGCGTAAAGGTTGGTACTCCCCGCATTGGATTTCTGGCTTATCCAGTTCACGCCGTCCAGGCTGGTAAACACGGCCCCGCCATCCCCCACGGCCACGAACTGCGTGCCATAGGTCATCCGCCGGATGTTCACCGGAAAGACAGTGGCAGGAACGTTGTCGATCTTGAAGTTGGTGGGCGCGATCCAGTTGATGCCGTCCACACTGCTCAGCAGGACACCCCCATCCCCAGCGGCGAGAAACAGGGGCGTCACGATCAGGGGTGGATAACCGGGCAGGGCAACCGGCGTGGAATTGGGGGTACAGGCCACGGTACGCAAAGGTTGGGTGGTGGCCACGTTGATGCCCGTGGTGGTCCAGTTGGTTCCCCCTGTCGCGTCGGCCGTGGCAATGATGGTGCCATTGGCCCCCACGGCAACCCAGGACCAGAAGGGCACCGCGCAGAAATTGAAGGCTACGTCATAAAGATCGCTGGTCGTGGTATTGGCAAATATCGGGCTGAACCAGTTCTGGCCGTCGCCACTCCACATGATGGTTCCCTTGGAGCCCACCGCCACATGCGCGCCTCCGATGGCCGCCCAGCCGTTCTGGTTGGTGTTCACGGCATAGAAGTTGACGCTGCCCGTTCCGGGAGGCAGGGTGGTCGCCGGGTACCAGAGCGCCTGCAGGTAATTCGGAGTGAAGGCAAGTCCCAGGCCCGTGGGGTTGGTGTACGTCAGCCCGCTGAAGCATACGGTGCCATTGTCCCCCACCACCACGAAAGTCCCCCACCCGTAATCCGTGGCCCGCAAGGCCCCGCCTCCCGCAGGTGTGCAGGGCGCCTGGGGAGGAATCGCATTCCAGTTCTTGGCATCCATGCTCGCATACATACGGCCTGCCGAACCGACGGCCAGGTAGTAGCGCAAGCTGCCATTGTCGGAGGCCAGGATGCCCGCGTTATCCCCAAAGGTCACGCCGTAAAGGGTGGGGGCCCCCGCAGGGCACGTGCTTCCGGTTGTGGCACAAGGGATCCAGTTGCCCCCGGCAAACCGGGGTGTTGCCGCCATGCTGTTGGACTGGGGCCCTCCCGGGGCATTCGGATCTCCCGAGTGGGCATTGATGGCAAAACTATAGGGAAAATCGTTGATCAACCCTGACACCACGTAGGGTGGCTGGGCGTTCACGTCCGAACCCACGGCATTGCCATTGGGCCCGATCGTCACAGGCAGGGTGGATTGTATCCACCATACCCAGTAGTACATGCCAAAAGGGGCCTCCCAGTTGAGCGTGACCTGGCTGTCGCCCGGCGTAGCGCTGGCAATCGTGGGCACCGTCGACCCGCCGCCTCCGCCTCCCCCGCCGCCACCACAACCGGACAAGGCCAGCACCGCACCCAATGCGGCCAGCATTCCTTTCCAACCCTGCTTCAACATGACATTCCTTGGCATTAATCCCTGGTCAAGCGTGGCATTTTGCCTGAAGGTTCCCCCCTTCGTAAACTTGGCAGCCCGCATCACCACCACAATGTCCTATCGCACCATCTGGTTGATTTCAAGAATCGGCAGCAGCACGGCCAGCACAATCGTGGCCACGATGGCTCCCATGACCAGGATCAGCGCCGGCTCCAGCAACGTCGTCAGGAGCATGATGCGACGTTCCAGTGCCCCCGCTTCTCCCTGGGCCGCGCGTTCCAGCATTTCAGGCAATTGTCCGGTGGCCTCACCCGAATGGATCAATTGCAGCAGGATAGGGGGGAAATAGTGGTCACGGCCCAGTGAACGCGCCAATCCAGAACCCTCCCGTACCCGCACGATGGCTTCCTCCACATTGCGCCGCATGGCTGCGTTTGCCAACGTGTCTGCCGCGCCTTGCAAGGCAGGCAGGATCGGAACCCCCCCGCCCACCAAAATGGACAGGGTACTGGCAAAACGCTCCGTGTTGTAACCCCGCACCAGCTTTCCAATCCCGGGCCAGGATAGCAGGCGCTGGTCCCAGCGCAGGCGCACGGCCGGCAGCTGCAAGGCGCGACGCGCCCCCCACACTGCCATCCCCAGACCCAGCAGTACCAGCCAACCCCAGTGCCGGATCAGGTCGGAGAGTGCAATCATGAAGCGTGTCAGGACCGGCAGGGCCTGATGGCTGCTCACGAACACGGAGACCACCTGGGGGACTACGGTAGTCATGAGGAATACCACGATCCCCATGGCCACCACCATCACGATGACGGGATAGGCCATTGCCATCACGACTTTCTGGTTCAGGGCATCCCGCGCCTGGGCATAGTCGGCCAGGCGCTCCAGCACCCAGCCCAATCGTCCGCTTTTTTCCCCCGCGGTCACGAGGGCGGGATAGATGCCGGGGAAATCCCGAGGAAAGCGGATCATGGCAGTCGCCAGGGGGCTTCCTCCCAATACTTCGGAGCGCAGTTGCAACAGCCGTTCGCGCACCACCGGCCGTTCGGCCTCCGCGGCCACGGCACCCAACGCATCATCCAGCGGAATGCCGGCATTGAGCAGGCTGGAGAGCTGGCGAATCAAGGTCACCCGGTCGCTTCCCGAGATTTTCCGAGCGAACCAGGCCTGGGCCAGTCGTTGCTGCCCCTCCTGGGCCCCGGAAAGCGAGAGGGGCATCAGGCCCCGGGTGCGAAGCAAGACGCGGGCCTGGCGCAGGGAGTCCGCTTCGATCATGCCCGATTCGGATTGCCCCGCCTGATCCATCGCTTCGAAATGAAATACGGGCATGACCTCAGAGATCTCCGGTGACGCGCAGCAGTTCTTCGGCCGTGGTCATGCCGGAACGCACCCAGCGTTCGCCGTCTTCCCGCAAGGTCCGCATGCCCTGCGCAATGGCCAAGTCACGCAGGTCCGCCTCGGCAGCACGCCCATGGATGCGCGAACGCAGCCCATCATCCACTTCCAGCAATTCGTAAACGCCAGTCCGCCCCTGGTAGCCTGACTGGCCGCAGGCATTGCAGGAGGCAGCATGATCCGGTCCCCCACATACGCTGCAGCAGCGCCGCATCAGGCGCTGGCTCAGGACACCCAGAAGGGAGCTTGCCAGCAGATAAGGCTCGATTCCCATGTCAATCAGGCGGGTGGCCGCACTCACGGCATCGTTGGTGTGCAGGGTGGCCAGTACCAGATGCCCCGTGAGACTGGCCTGCACGGCAATTTGTGCCGTTTCGGCATCACGAATCTCGCCAATCATGATGACATCGGGATCCTGGCGCAGGATCGCGCGCAATGCTTTCGCAAACGTCAGCTCGATGCGTGGATTGACCTGGGTTTGCCCAATGCCGTCAAGGTGATATTCAATCGGATCTTCCACGGTCATCACGTTGGTGGTCAGGCTGTCCAGGCGCGACAACGCTGCATACAGGGTCGTGGTCTTGCCACTCCCGGTGGGGCCGGTCACCAGCACGATGCCATGGGGACGATGGATCAGGCGATCGAAATGCGCCAGCGTATCTTCCGCCATTCCCAGGCGCGAGAGGTTCAGTCGCCCCACCTCCTTGTCCAGCAAACGTAGCACGGCCCGCTCCCCATATCCGGTGGGAAGCGTGGACACGCGCACATCCACGGGCCGGCCTGCCACCCGCAAGGCAATCCGCCCATCCTGTGGCAAGCGTTTTTCGGCGATGTCGAGCTGCGCCATGATCTTGATGCGGGAAATCAAGGCGGCATGCAGGGCCTTTTTGGGCCGTACCACATCGCGCAATGTGCCATCCACGCGAAAACGCACCACCAGGCTCTGTTCGGCAGGTTCGATGTGAATATCGGAGGCCCCTTCCCGGGCGGCCTGGGTCAGCAGGGCGTTGATCATGCGAATGATGGGCGCATCATCGCGGGACTCCAGCAAGTCCTCCACTGCCGGCAGATCCTGCATCAGGCGCGACAAATCGATTTCATCCTCCACTTCCCCCACCACCTGCGCCGCCCCACCATCGTTCGCCGCATACGCCCGGCTCAGCGCAGCCTGCAGCACTTCGACGGACTGGTGCCGCAACCGCAGCAATCCGTACACCCGGCCGATTTCTGCCAGGGCCTCGGGGCGCGTATCATCACATACCCATACTTCGGTTGCTTCGGGATGTTGCGCCACCACCAGCACGTGCCCGTCGCGGGCAAACGCGAAAGGCAGGAGCCGGGTTGCCAGTGGGGAAACGCCCATGAGGTTGCTCAGCGCCCGAGGTTCTGCGGCCCTGCTCCGGGCAGCGGGATGGCCGTAGGCAGCGTGGTGGTGTCGCCAGGGGCAATGAAGGGCGCCTGGCCATCGTTGGGATGGGGCAAGACAGTCAACGAATCATTCGACAATATCCGCACATTGGGCTGGAACGTGTCGCGCATGTTCTTCATGAGGCCGTAGCGGTCATTGGTCAATGCGTCGCTTTGCTCCGACGTACGAATCACATAGGGGCGCAGGAACACCATCAGGTTGGTTTTGACGCGGGTCTTGGTTTCGTAGCGAAACAATGCGCCCAGAAACGGGATGTCGCCCAGGAAAGGGGTTTTCTCGGCGCTATCGTTGTAACTGTCCTCCAGCAACCCTCCCAGTGCGACGATCTGGCCATCTTCCACCAGCACGTTGGATTCCAGGGAACGCTTGTTGTAATTGGGGCCGTAAATGTTATTGAGGGTGGTATTGTCCACGGTGGAAGACTCTTCATAGATCTGCAGGCGCACCAGCCCCCCTTCAGAAATCTGCGGTTTGATGCGCAGCGTCAACCCCACATCCTTGCGATCCACCGTCGAGAACGGATTGATGGTGCCGGTCACACCGGTTTGTGCATATTGACCGGTCACGAAAGGAATATTGGTGGCAATGATGATTTTGGCTTCCTCGTTGTCGAGCGTCAGCAAATTCGGGGTGGACAGCACATTGACCCCCGCAATGCTGCTGACGGCATGGGCCAAGGCAGCCAGGCCCATCACGCCATTGAAATTATGCATGACGGCGAGGTTGGTGCCGGCAGAAGGAAGCACCCCCGCTGTGGCCGTATTGGCCGTCGCCCCCAGACTCAGCAAACTGCCTGCGGCCGCGCCCAAGGTTACGATGTTGCTGCCGGGTACTGCGGCGTTGAAGTTGGTCCCGAGGAACGACTGCGTCGCTCCTCCTCCCAGCAGCCCCTGCAGTTGTACTCCGAATTCCTCTGCATTGTTATCGGACACTTCCACGATCATGGATTCCACGTAAATCTGGGCACGACGGGCATCCAGCCGGTCGATCACCGCACGCAGATTGTGATAGACACGCTCGTTGGCGGTAATGATGATGGAGTTGGTGGTGGGATCCGCCTGGATCATGCCGGCGGGAATGCTCCCCCCCGAGCCGCCGGCAGAACTGGTTTTCATGGTACTGCCGCCACCGCCGAACGGGGAAGTCGTGTCGGATCCTCCCATCGTGGATCCACCGGTCCCCGTTCCCTGGGAAGGCGTACCCCCAAGGCCGGAAGAAGTGGAAGAAGAAGAGGTCCCCGTACCTCCCATCGCCCCCCCTGCCCCTTGGGAGGAGCTGGAAGAATTCCCGCCCGTGTTGCTGAGTGAAGTGGTGTCGCTATTCGTGAAAGCGCGAGTGTCCCCCGACACAATACCGCGCAGGGTCTGCGCCAATTTGGTCGCTTCCGCGTTTTTGAGCTGCACCACCCAGATGTTGCCCGGCTGCACCGTCGGCGTATCGAGTTTTTCCACCAGGCTCCTGATCTGGGCTGCACGGGTGGCGGTGGCTGACTTGAGGATAATGCTGTTGGTACGCGGTTCCGGCACTGCGACCGTTCGGATGGCCGGATCAGCACCGGGACCAGCGGTTTCGGTGAGCCGATTGACGATGGCGGCAATGTCGATGGCAAGACCATGCTTGATCGGTATCACATCCACATCCCCCACCAGGGGCGCATCGATGGCGGCCACGATGCGGGCAATGCGCCGCAGGTTCTCGGCATAGTCGGTGACAACCAGCGTATTGTTGGCAGGGTAAGCCGTGATGGTGTTGTTGGGAGCAATGAGGGGACGCAACACCGGCACCAGATTGTTGGCAGATTCATACCTGAGCCGGAATACCTGGGTTGCGATCTGGTCTCCCGCGGGAGGAACTTCGATCACCCCGCCCGCCCCACTGGCATCCACCCGCACCTCCCCACCCTGCAGCTTGGCATCGGCTTCCGGGACCACACGGTAGAAACCGGGGCCCGCCACCAAGGCATACCCCTGCAAGCGCAGCGCCGTGGTCAGCGCGGCCAGCACTTGCGCCGGCGTCAGGGGCTTGTCGCTCGTCAGGTTCATGGTGCCTTTCACGCGGGGATCCACCAGGATGTTCTTGCCCAGGGCTTCCCCCACCGCCTTGATGACGCTTTCGACATCCGCATCGCTGAAATTGAGGGTGATCAACCCGGAGGCTGGAGCTTCCGAAGCCCTCGCCAAGGGTGCCGCCGGCTCACTCCAGGCAAGTTGCAGGACACAGCAGGCCAGCAGCAGGCCAGAGATGAGGTGTCGGAATGTTGAGGTCATGGCTTCGATCCTAGTAATGCAGGCGCGTCACGGCGCCTTCCCTTTTTCCTAATATGCTCAGCAGCCCGGTCAATTGGACAATCATCGCGTCCTCGGCAGTGGCTTCCCCATCAAAGCTCAGACGCCCTTTGTTCACCACACCCTGTCCCGTCAGCATGAGGGGCCCCCGGAGCGTTTGCAGATCCAGTTTCCCTCCCAAAGGGCCCCAGTCCAGATGCAGCTGGTAATCCCCGAGCGGCGATACCGGCGAGAGCCGAGAAGCCAAATGCTCGGCACGGATGGTCACGGACATCAGGCTTTCCGGGGCCGTGGCCCGATAGCGCCAGTCACACGCCGTCCATTGCCAGTTCAGCTGCCCGCCCAGCAACAGTGTGTTGAAGGGGGCACCAAGCCCCGTCAGCAATTGTGCCGGCATCACGGCATTTCCAGCCTCCAGGTGCAAGCTTCCCAGTCCCAACCAGCCCGTGACGCGTCCGGGGTTTTCCGGGGCCTGGCTTTCCAGGGAGAACTCCAGCCCCTTGGGTCGAAGCCGCAGTTGCCAACGCACCCGGTCCGGCCACATCCCCGTCGCATTGCCATGGAGCAACACCAGCGCGGCCGAACCCTGCCAGAGGGTACCCTCGCTCTGGGCCAGCACCACCCGCTGCCCGCTCCACTGCGCAACCCAACGCGCCACCCACGCGGCCGGAAAGTTGTCGATCATCGTCACCATCGCAACCAGGACGAAGATCAGCCATGTGAGCCACCGATACCTTGTCATCGCTTACTCGGCACCCCGCAATACCAAACGGGCGTTGACGCTTCCCGGCCGGGAAGCACGTTCCACGTGAGCCTCCACCACGCTCATGTGCCACTTGTGCTGAACCAAGTCAAGCCAATCAGCCATTGTACTAAAAGGCGCCTCCCGCCATTCAAGCGTCCATTGCCCCTCCGCCCGGTATTCCAGCTTTTGCTTCCCCTGTCCCAGTTCCTGCAAGGACAGCTGCAACTGACGGGTCCTTTCCCCTTCCGGGACTGCCGCCGATCCCACACGCCCATGGGCCGCCATGATTTCACCCGCAATGACATGCATGCGATCCAGTTCACTGCGCAATGACGGCAGTTCGGATTCAAGCCGGACAATCCCGTTCTGGGCAGGCTGCCAGCAGATTCCATAGGCCAGCAGCAGTCCAACCAGCAAGGCCAGCGTCAGCAGGACATGGCGCTCACGGGCAGTGCGCGACTCCCAAAGACGTTCCAGGGTAGGCATCGGATTACGTCGGATCATCGCGTACCTGCCGTCATCCGCCACACCCCTCGCCCCTGATCATGCAATGCCAGTCCCTGGCCAGTGGCCTTTTTGGTCAGCGCCTCCACGACGTAACCGGTTTTGAAACGCAGCCAGAGGGCATCATCGTGATAATCCAGTTGCTGCAAGACGTCCCCCGGCTCATTCGCGAGCAACCCGTTCAAACGTGATACCAGGGCCGGGAAAGCCCCGGGCGGCAGGGCACTGCCCTGTGCCAGCCGCTGGCTTTCCAATGCCCGCTTCAACGCCACACCTGGCGGTACTCCCGGGGGCGCGTTGGGCAGCGTATCGTGCACGAGCGCCTGCATGGCTTGCAGGAGCGTCCTCTTCTGCCAGGCCAGTTTGGCCCAGTATCCATTCATGGCCACCACCTGCAACGCCACTGCCAACCCTGCCAGGAAAATGGCACGACGCCAGGGAAGGAGGCGTTCCTGCAACCCCGAAAATGGTACCGCAAATTCAAACTGGCGCAGGGAAATGGCCTGAATTTCCTGCCCTTCCAGGGCCCATGTCTGCAATCCTCCCGGCTCCGGCACCATCCCCTGCGGCAGGGGGGCCAGGGGCTCCCACGAAGCATCGCCTTCCAGGCGCAACCCCCATCCCACCTGTCCCTCGCCACGCCAGCTGACCACCCGTTGCTTCGGCACCTCCTCTCCCGCCTGGCCCAGGCGCACTTCATAGGACTGGAGGCTTTCTTCCCGTTGCAGCAGTTGTGCCGGCAAAACATCGAAGGCGGTCATGCCGGCAGCGGTCAATGCATCCTGCAGGAAACGCATCCATGTCCGGTCCGTCACCGCAACGGTGGTGATCGGCCGCTCCTTGCTGCGGGATCCCACGGCAAAATGACATTGGTCGGCAGGTTGCAACAGGGCAGTATCCAGGAGATTGGTGAGGGCTTCCTGCAACCGGTTCTGGGGAATATTGTTCAGGTGTGGCCAGTCCGCCGTGATGAGCACGACATCCGATGCAGGCATGACCAGCAACAGGCGCGTTGCGGCGGGCAACTCCTCCAGAGGAGCCATGCCCTCGCGCAGTACCCGTCGCGGACCTTTTCCCCCTGTTGCCAACAGGAATGGCAAGGGCCCCAGTGCCCAGCCTGCCGGTGCCGTGGCGGGACGCAGGGGCAACGCAACCCAACAGATCAACGGCTCTGAAATTTGTTCATCCTCCCAAATCCACGCCGGCGGGCAATCCCGATTTCAACCATAATACCTGCGTTATGTTGCCTGGGCCGATCCGGCGCGCAATCAAGGCTTGCTCGGTAACGGATATCCGCCCATAACGCAGTCGTTCCGCCACCCAGAAATATTCCGAGCTGACCGACACATTGTGCGTGCTGATCGCCAGCGCCTGCGGTGCACGCTGGTGTGCCCGTTGGACCAGCGACGGGTAATCCACAAAAAAAGCCTGGTCGCGGTCCGTCACCAGTTGCTGGGCAACACTGATGTCGATGGCGAAGACGGCAGCCAGCACGGGAGCAGGTGCCGTATTGGCATTTACCGGTGTCGGCCTTGGCAATACCACCGTCAGCGGGGCCAATTGCGCCAGGGTGTCCTGAGTCGCCCCGGGGATCACATCCAGCAGGTCCTGTACCTGTTCCACCGGAAGCGGCGTATCGCCTACGGCAGACTGAGGCAGATGGCTTTGCAGCATGGCCTGTGCCACGATGGGGGCTCCGGCAGCATCGAGCCCGACACTCTGCAACAAGCGGGCAAAAATTGCCACTGCCTCGGCGTTGATGCGGGTCGCGCTCACCCAGCCGCGATCTCCCAGGGCATTGCTGGTCTCCACCAGGCTCATCAGGTTGAAACGCGAAGTGGCATCCACAATCGCACCGGTAAGCCAGGTTTCCTCGTCCTCTGGCGTCACCCCCGTCATTCCCTGCCCACTCAGAAATTCCGACAAGGGGGTTTCGGCAATCGGGACAGCCCAGACTTCTCCCAGATGATCCACCGCACGGGTGCGAAACAGGTCGTCGCGTAAAATCAGCCTTGCCCAATCCACCACCCCCGTCCCCAGCCAGCGGGCCTGGTCCCGCATGCGCTGGTTTTCCAGCATGCGAATGCGCACATGCTCCTGCCACAACAATCCGCTGACCAGGGTCGTCACCAGGACCACCACCAGCAGTGCCGCCAGCAACGCCGCGCCCCGTTGCTGCGCGTGCATCAGCTTTGACCCGTCAAGCATACTTTGCGCAAGGGCACGTCGCTCCCGGGCACGCCCACTGCCAGTTCAATGCCCAGCAAGAGGGGATTTCCCCCCCCGGCCGCAGGCGCCTGCCACTGCTGATTGAGCAGCGCGCTGTCGGAATTCCAGTCCGCTCCTTCCATGAAACCACGGCCCTCCAGCCCGGTACTGCCGTGTATCAGCACCACCGGGGCGACAGAATACAACGTACTCAACTGACCTCCCTGCTGCAGTGCATCCCAGTTCTGGAGGAGTTCCGCCCGCCCCAGGATCGGCGGCGATTCGAGGCGTTCCACGTCCCCGTCCTGCCAGAGATAACTCACCAGCACGGTTTGCTGCACGCCTTCGGGTTCAACACGGGTACGGATCAGGTCAATGCGATTGCTGTCGAAATGCAATGGCACTCCGGCCAGCCAACGATTGGGGGAACCCAGCGCATGGCAGTCATTTTCCCACTGGGCAAACAGGAACCGCACCCCATCGAATTGCTGGCCCCGCTGTACCAGGGCCTCACGGGTGCGCACCATGGAATCGAGGGCCCGCCAGGACAGCATGGCCATGATGGACATCAGCAACAGGGCGACCATGACTTCGATCAACGTAAAACCACGGTGATCAGAGTGCATGGGCCTGTCCATTGACCACGAGGCTGACGGCCTTGGCAAGGATGTTGGGGTCACCGGGCTGCATCACGTCGACTTCCACGCGACGAAAGGCCGGGTTGGGTGTGTCGGTCACTTGTTCACGGCACAGCAGGGCCACTGGCCCCTGGGGGCATTCCACCGTGCGCTCGCCCAGGGCAGGCCAACTCTGGTACAGGCGCAGCTCGGCCAGTGCATTGTCGGCACTCCACTGGGCTTCAAGGTGTGGCGTCAGATCCTGGCTGGCCTGGGTCACCACGCCCAGAGCCCGCATGCCTGCCGCCAGTGCCACTCCCGTCACGAACAGGGCGACCAGTACCTCGATCAGCGTAAAACCGCGGGCATCCGTTTGCATGGAGCTTACCGGTCCAGCTGATAGTTGCCCAGCCCGTCCGTCACGATACGGACCCGATCCTGCCCCCGTTGCAGGATCCAGCCCCCGAAAACGACACCATCCTCCTGCCCGATCCAGTATTGCAGCCGGGACTCGGGAGCATCGCTTGCACTTGCGCCCACTTGCGCCATTGCACTGAGGGGAGGATCAAAGCGGCCTCCAGGGAGATGGTCGTCCGGAATCGTCACCACGCCTTCCGGACTGGCATCCAGAAAACGCCAACCTTCACGATCCAGCAGCAGCAGCACCGGGTGCCCCGTCAGGTTGGTTTCGTCGGATGCCAGGGTCATGGCGGCTGCCAAACGCAACCCATCCTCGGCAAGCGGGCGTTCCCGGGGGGAACGCAGCGACAGGGTGACAAGACCCAGCATGAGCCCCATGAGCAGCAACACCACCATCAGTTCGAGAAGCGTAAAACCGGATTCACGAATCCCAGTTGCCAATGTCCGCATCATTGCCTTCGCCACCGGGTTTTCCATCTGCCCCGAAACTCCAGACATCCATTTCGCCATGCTGTCCGGGGTTGGCATACTGGTAGGGATTGCCCCAGGGATCTTTGGGCAACAGGTCAAGGCAAGCTTTCCAGTTATTGGGGATGGGCTCGGTTGTGGGCTTGGTGACGAGCGCTGCCAATCCCTGGTCGGAAGTGGGGTACCGCCCATTGTCCAGGCGGTAAAGCTTGAGGGCCTGTGAGATGCTCGCGATATCCTGGCGGGCAGCGATGCGTCGCGCCTGATCCGGTCGGTCCATGACGCGCGGCACCACGAGCGCTGCCAGGATGCCGATGATGATCATGACCACCATGATCTCGATCAGCGTGAAGCCCCGTTCCTGGCAGGAAGCCTCCCCGGCGCACACCCGCACGCGGTCCTTAGGAGATCGTGTGTTCAACATGATGCGCCGATACTACCGGATTCATTTTGCATTTGCCAGCAACCTCTGGCGACATCACGGAAAACGCAGTATCGTAGCCGCCATGGCTACACTTCGCTTTCATCGCCCCGCCGCCTGGATGCCCGACCTGGGGCAGTGGCTTGCCTTCCTCGCCCTGGCAATGGTGACGGGATTCTGGTTGATGCGCCTTCTGGCACCCTCTCCACTCCCCCTTCCGCTCTCGGCCACTCCCGTCGAGGCAGAAGCGACCCCGCAGGGCTGGCATAACCTGTTCAGTGAAAAAAACCTGGGGCCAATCCTGTTACGCGGGGTGGTGGTGGGCTCCCCAGCTGAAAGTGTCGCCGTGCTTTCCATCAACGGAGGACCAGGCCGGGCCTATCGGGTGGGCAGCGATATTGCCTCAGGCTTGCGACTGGTGGCCGTAGACCGGCACTCAGCCACCCTCCAACGGAACGGAACCCAGGAAATCCTTTCCCTGTCGGCCCGTGCCAGCGCCAAAATTGCTCCGCTATCCTCGCGTTGACCTGTGGCGCGGGACCACCATCCTGATGATGGTGGCCTACCATGGCTGTTTTGATCTCACGTATTTCGGGGATGCCCACTTTCGCATGCTGGAGGCACCGGGGTGGATTGCCTGGCGCACGCTGATCGTGGCAAATTTTGTTTTTCTCTCCGGGCTCAGCATGAGCCTGCCGCGCCAGGGCATCCACCGCAGCGAAAGCCAGCGCCTGTGGCAGCTCGGTGCCTGCGCTGTCACGGTGAGCCTCGCCACGGCCTTTCTGTTTGGCGACCGCTGGATCTATTTCGGCGTGCTCCATTTTTTCTTCGTGGCCACACTGCTCACGAAACCCTTGCGACGTTTCCCTGCCGTGCTGGCATTTTTGGGATTCCTGTTGTTCGTTGCGGGCTGGACCCTCGGCTGGGACATCATGAATCCGCGCTGGATCAACTGGATTGGGCTGGCGGGCAAAAAGCCCTTGACGGAAGACTATGCGCCCCTGCTGCCCTGGCTGGGTTTGTTGTGGATGGGATTATGGGCCGGAAACCGTGTCCCCGCGCTTATCGGTCCCGCGACAAACCAGGCCGCAGAACCGATGCCCCTGAAACGGGGTATCGCATTCCTGGGGCGACACAGCCTCGCCGCCTACATGCTGCACCAGCCCATGCTGTTTGCCCTGCTGTGGCTGGCACACCGGGGGTAAGGCCTAGTCGTTCGTGCCCCCGTTGCCCGAACGAATCACCGTGGCAGACAGCGCTGTACCGCTGAGCGTACCGATCACTTCCACCCGTTGCCCCACCCAGGCAGTTCCCGCCGTTCCCAAGGCAGGATCGATGAACGTGGTGGAGGTCCAGGTCACGTTCAACATACGGTCCTCATTCTGCAATGTCAGGCTGTTCCCGTTCACCGCCACGATCAACCCACGAAAATCCGATACGGAGCCGCTGGGGGGAGACGTCACCTGGGTGCAGGTGACGGCACTCGCCACCACCGGCTGCCCGGGGGCAGGCACGGTTCCGGTCACGTCCACGGAAGCCGTGTCCATGTTCGTCAGATTGGCACAGCTCGCATAGCTGTTGGCTGGGGCCAGCACCGAGGTGCCCTGCAGCACAAAACTGACGTCCCCCCCTGCGTTCCAGCCGATGCCATTGGTCGTACCCAGCACCTGGATGGATTGGGGAGTCACCGCCGCGTTGGAAGAAACATCGTCATTCACCGTGGTCTGGGTCAGAACCCCCGCATTCACCTGCCCCGTCAGGCGAATATAGTCGCCATCCCCCACGTGGCTGCCGGAAGGAATCGTGACCGTCGTCCCCTGTACGGTTGCCGTATTGGTGGCAGGATTGTAATTGCTGACCAATCCGCTCAGTTGGGCTTTCTGATCCATGCTGACCGACTGGGCCGCAAGCCCGGCCAGGTTGATGACGTAGGGATCAAGCGGTGCCCCGTTGCCGGTCCAGGCATTCCAGGCAGCGCGTGTCACCCAGGCAGACACGTAGCCTCCCACCGCGACTCCTGCCGGCACCGTCCCTCGCAGCAAAGTGCCACTGGCAGCATTGATCATGACTTCATTGGTGGCAGGCAGGCTCGTGACCACGCCTCCCACCAGCACGTTGGTCACCAGGGGCGTATAGGACAGCATTTCCACCCGGGAGGCCACCAGGACATAGGCATTATGTGCCGTGTCCCAGGCCCAGATCCCGTGCACTTCCACTTCGTTGCCCAAGGCCAACTGCGCATTGGGGGAAAGCCCGGAGGCATTGTTGGCGCCTGCGATCACCGTGGTCAATCCGACCGGCGTATGCGTGGCGTTGGAGACAATGTGTATCCACTGCCCCAATACCTGGGCCCACCAGTCGCCCTGGGCATCCTGGGTCGCCGCCAGGGTCACCGGACCCGAAAGGCTGGGAATCACCAGGGCTGTCACCACCGCCGTGCCGCTGCTGTCGATGGTGGCACGCACACGTTGTCCCAGTTTGAGCAGTGCGTTCTCGGCCTGGCCCAGATCGTTATCCTGCTGGATGGTCGCGGTGGTGGTGGCATATTCCTGGCCATCGATGAAAACACTGCCAAACCCCACCACCAGGCCTTCCACCAGGCCGGTGCCTCCGCTCCCCACCCCGGAAATCAGTGCGGCAGCCCCTCCTCCGCATGAACCCAGGACAAGACTTCCCGCCAGCACGCAACAGGCAGCCAGAACATGTTTGAAACGGCGTATCGACAGCTTCATGCCCATGGGGATCATCCTCTCGCTGAACAGACAAGTTTTCATGATCACGCGGTCCTGCGTGGCTTACGTGGTTTCTTTTTGGACACTGGAGCGGGTTTTCTCTGGATGGGTTCGGAATAGCAAAACATGCCGACTCGGATCCGCTGGTCGCCTCCCGCGGGTTCATCCTGTTCATTCAGGGGCACTGCGGCCTTGACCATGGTGCTGAGCACCTGTTGCCACAGGTTCCCGGCAAGGGCTTCCAGCTGTCGTACGGAATCCTGCGACAGCCCATCCGCAAACACGCTTTGCTCCAGGTGCTTCTTGCTGCCCGAGCCGGACAAATTGTGTACGCCCGCGGCCAGGTGGTCAGCAGTGCTCCCGGCCAGCAAATTGCCGGCCTCGGTCATTTGCTGATCCGGGACGAAGGCATGGCGGCACAAGCGCACCCGTTCGCCCACCTGCTCTGCCATGCCCAGGCGCAGCAGTTCATTCAGGACAGCCCGGGGATGCACATCGCTTGAAACCTGGCGTGACAGCGTTTCAAAGGATTGGGTGTCGCCTGCCAGTGGTAGGTTGTCCGGCCAGCCGCTGGCCAGCCAGCGGGTCATGACCTGTGAAGGCACCGTGGGGCGCCCAAGGGATTCCCGCGTGATTTCAGTCGTTTTGCTTTCCTGTTGCGCCATGGCGGCCAGCAGGGCCTTGACATCCTTGCGATGCAGCCCGGAGAGCATGCTGATGGCGGAGTCGGTCTGCTTGGCGTGCAACCGGGCCAGCTCGCTGGCCGCCTGTTCCAGGAAAATCTGCTTGATGGCCACGGAAAATTCCACGTGGCGGACACCTGATCGCAGCAACCACAACACGAGCGGTTGCATGATCACCAAGGCCTGTTGCAGTACCTGGTCAGGATCAAGGTGCGTTTTTTTTTCATCCATAAAGAAAATATATGGGATATTTTCCCATAAGTCAAGTATAATGTCCCTCAGACTGGAGAACGGAGGGGAATGCCCAGGATCAAGGCAACTTCTTCAACTGTTTGATTTGATAAGTATAACGGATTAACGAAAACCCTTGGCGAGAGAAAGGTTCCTGGCCCGGGCAAATCACCAACGACCTGCATGTTTCATCATTTGCGACACTTATGGAGACATTTATATGAAACCAATCTCTCATCGTGCTCCCGTCAAAAGCCCGGAATCCTTGCCGCTCACCCCGGACACGGCACTGCAGGATCGGCTCAACGAAATCACGCGCCAGGCGTCCCTGGTACGTGCCCGGTATGAAGAATTCAACGTAGCCTTGCTCCAGGGCAACGAGGCTGCCATCGCAGCCGCGCGCACCCGACTGGAAACCCAGAAGGCCGATTTCCTGGTGGCACAAAAACAGTTGCGTGCCAATTTGCTCCAGTCGCACCCCACGACGGCACAACACCATGTGCGCAGCAACTGAAGATTGACCCCCCGCTGTACCCCTCCTGCAAAAGGAGGATTTAAGGCCGGTTCCTGCCGGCCTTCTTTTTTCGTCAGCACTGCGATTCAGGTCCTGCGCAAGTCATGGTGCTTGAGGGGTAACGACCGCACCCGTTTGCCGGTGGCTGCGAAAATGGCATTACACACCGCAGGGGCCAAGGGCAGAATCGCCGGCTCGCCATGCCCTCCCCAGAACCCTCCCGTGGGCACCAGCAATGTTTCAACCTCGGGCATTTCGGAGATTTGCGGCAGACGAAAATCATTGAAATTGGATTCCACGATACGCCCGTCGGCCACATTGTTTTCCTGATACAGGATACTGCCCAGGCCAAACAGCACATTGCTTTCCGCCTGCGCCCGGCACGTGTCGGGATTCACCACGTACCCGGAATCGATGGCCACAACCACGCGATGCACCGTGGGGTGCCCTGCCGCGTTCACCGACACTTCCGCCACCATGGCGGTGAAACTGCCAAATCCCATGGCCACGGCGACGCCACGGTGCCTGCCTGCCGGCGCCGGTTTTCCCCAGCCCACTGCCTGGGTAACCGCCTCGAGCACCAGACGGTTTTTGTCGCCCGGAGAGAGGTGGGCCAAACGGTAGGCCACCGGATCCTGATTCGCGGCATGCGCCAGCTCATCCACGAAGCATTCGCGATAAAACGCATTCTGCTGCCCGGGAGCACGCCAGAACCCCACCGGCACGTGGCCATTGCGCATGGCGTAATCCACGCGCTGGTTCGGCACGTTGTAGGGCAGGTCATCAAAGGATCGCACTGCCGTAAAATCAATGCCCTCCGGGGTGATCGCCTGGGGTCGCAGCACCTTGAAAATCGAGGGGCACGCCACCCGGGTATGCAGCGTCGTCAGATGCCCTCCGGCGTCCAGGCCGGCACGCATCCTCACCCGGCTCGCGGGCCGGTAAAACCCGTGCTGCATGTCTTCCGTGCGCGACCACATCAATTTCACGGGCGAGCCTGCCACCGCCTTGGCAATGGTGACCCCCTGGCGCACGAAGTCCTGTGGGCCGCCACGCCGGCCAAAACCTCCTCCCAGCATCATTTTGTGTACTTCGATCTTTTCCAGGGGCAGTCCGGAGGTGCTGGCCGCCGCTTCCATGGAAGCTTCGCCATGCTGCGTCGACGTCCAGATTTCCAGAAAACCGTCGGACCGGAACCAGGCTGTACAGGTTTGCGGTTCCAGGGTCGCGTGATTGAGATAAGGCGTGTG
>JAKBAT010000097.1 GCA_021808815.1 Pseudomonadota bacterium | reverse complement strand
AATCCGGCGGATTCAAATGCAATTCGGCACTGTGGTCAGACTGCGTTGTCAGCCAGGTGATTTTTTGTCCAAGCTCCTCATGCCAGCGATCAGTGCCTACCGTGCTGGTGAGCGTAGAAGCTGAAGGCAATGATGTGCTCGCAGGGAGAGTTGCCGCAGCAGTGGATCCATACAGGGGAGGGGATATGCTGGCATTCTGCTCGTTTTTGTCTTCATGTACCGCTGCCGGAACTTGTGAAGTTGCGTCATTTTCCGGCATTTTGGCTTGTTCCAGCACACTGCGCAGGTCCTGAGCAAATTTGCCCTCCAACCCGGAAGGCGCTGGCGTAATGTTGCCTCCGCTGGAAGCCGGACCTTCCGCGGAGACCGCATTCGACACAGGTGGATCGAGGACAACATTTCCATCTGCCGAATTGGCTTCACTCTGCAACACACTTCCCTGCATGAGATTTGAGGCCTGGTAGGGGTTGTGCGTCAATACACCGGGTGGAAGGGCGCCCTGGATTGCCTCGGTGGAAATCTTGGCAGGTTTCGATGGGGTCCCCTGCTGAGTCACGCCCATGCTCTCGCCTGGATGCAGCAGCAGCCCCACGGCAATGGGATCAGGCTCCTTTGGCACTGGATTTCCCGGCAGAGTTGGCGTACCCACCGGAACTTTTTCGCCGGCATGCGCTGTAGCATTCGCCGGTTTGCCGGCGCGTTCACTGTTGGAAGGCATTTTTTTGGACAGTACGGCGCTGAAGGCCGATTCACCGGAAGCAACACCCGATTCCGGAGAAGTTGCACTGGCCGATGAAGTGGCCGCGCGGGTCATGGTTGTGGGGCTAATGGGCAGATTCTTCATGGAGGAATTTTCCTATCGGAATTGATGATCAGACTGTCCGTTTCTGAATGCAAGCTGTCCTGCCTGCTCATCCTGGATGCGCTGTTCCGTTTTTTTGCTTTGCTGCCGTGAAGATTCAGCATGCCGTTCGGCCAGCGTATCAAAGGATTTCATTTTTTGCTGCGCCTCCCGCAACGCTTCCTTTCCCATCTGCAAGGAAAGGTTGGCCTGTTCCATCACATGTCGTTGCTGTTCCACGGCTTCATCCAGACGGTTCAAGAAGTTCTGGAAATTGGTGACTCCCGCCGAGTCGATGCCATTTCTCGTGGCCATCTGAAATTTTTCGTGGTAATCCTTCCGAAACTGCAACAAGGTTTCTAGTTTTTTCTGCTCCGCCTGTTGCTGAATATTCAGTTCACCAAATTTGCGCGTTGCCGCATCACTTTTGTGATGCGATAAATCCACAAGCGGCTGCAAACTAAAATTTTTGGTCATGAATAAATCCACATGTCATGGTCAACCTTGAAACAGTTGGGAAAATGAAGCCATTCCGGAGGCATAGGTGTCGCGCTCGAGCATCCCCTGGATCAGGAATTTCTCCATGTGCGGGTACTTTTCTATCCCCTCGTCCAGTAACGCATCGCTTCCATGCACATAGGCGCCAACACTGATCAGGTCATGGTTGCGCTGGTAATGGGCATATGTCCTCTTGAAACGCTGCACCTGTGCATAATGCTGCTGGGGAACAAGCTGACTCATGGCACGACTGATGGAAGCCTCGATGTCAATCGCAGGGTAATGCCCTTGTTCCGCAAGGCGGCGCGAAAGCACGACATGACCATCGAGAATCGCGCGGGCACTGTCTGCAATGGGATCCTGCTGGTCATCCCCTTCAGTCAGTACGGTGTAAAACGCTGTGATGGAGCCTCCCCCCTCAGTACCATTTCCGGCCCGTTCCACCAGTTTCGGCAGTTTGGCAAAAACGGAAGGAGGATACCCTTTGGTCGCTGGGGGTTCTCCAATCGCCAAGGCAATCTCCCTCTGTGCCATGGCATAGCGTGTCAGCGAATCCATGATCAGCAATACATTGCGTCCCTGATCCCTGAAATACTCTGCAATTGTGGTGGCATAGGCTGCCCCTTGCAGGCGTAGCAAAGGGCTGGTATCAGCAGGTGCCGCAACCACGACGGAACGCGCCATCCCTTCCTGCCCGAGAATGTCGCTGATGAATTCACGCACTTCCCGTCCCCGTTCCCCAATCAAGCCCACTACGATCACATCGGCACTGGTATACCGCGCCATCATGCCCAACAGCACGCTTTTGCCCACCCCGCTCCCGGAAAACAGCCCCATGCGTTGCCCACGTCCCACTGTCAGCAACGTATTGATTGCGCGTACGCCCACGTCCAGCACGGACTTGATCGGTGCCCTGTCCAGGGGGTTGATGGGCCGGTTCTGCAGTGGCGCAATCTCCCCTTCCACCAGGGATCCCAATGCATCCAAGGGCCGCCCCGCACCATCCACTACCCTGCCCAGCAAGGAGTTCCCCACGGGCAAATGCCGCACCAGGTCGCTCATGCGCCGTCGGGGTTTGCCTCGCCTGCCGACCACTACTGCACCTTGAGCATTTTCCGCCGGTACGACCCTGGCACCGGGGAGCAGGCCGTGGATGTCGTTTTCCGGCATGAGAAACAGTTTCTCTCCTGAAAAACCCACGACTTCCGCTTCGATGCGGTGATTCGGCAATTCCACGACACATGTGCTTCCCACGGGCATTCTCAGTCCTACCGCTTCCATCACAAGTCCGGTCACCCGTGTGAGTTGCCCGGTGACTTGAAACGTCTGACATTGGGCAACTGATTCCTGTGCCCACGCGAGGCCCGATAACCATGCCTCCCGGTGTCTTGACGGCGTATTCATGCATCCATCCAAGGAAGATCTTGCCCCAAACTGGTGACAACATGCTGCCACCGCTTGGCAAGAGTGGCATCGATCTGGCTGTGGGCAGTCTCTACCCGACAACCTCCTCGCTCCACTGTCAGATCTTCAAAAATCTTCCAGCCGGAATGTGTCAGCTGTTCTCCCATGGCAGCCCTGACCAGCACTGCATCGTCTGGGTGGAGGGCAAGATGGGCCGCATGGCTGAAATGTGGAAGGCTGTTTATCGCTTCGCGTACGACATTCAGGACCAGTTCCGGCTTGACAAGGAGTGACTGCCTCACCATCTGCCGTGCCACTTCCAGCGCCAGCGCCAGCAATTCCTGCAACACCTGTTGATCCACACTGCCCAATTGTTGCTCCAGGCCCATCATGAGGGCAGAAAGTCTTTCTGCCTCGCCCTGAACACGTAGACGTCCTTCGGCATATCCTGCCTGGTAGCCCTCTGCATGCGCCTGTTGTTGTATCTGCTCCAGCCGTGCCGCAGCGGGGGGCGCATCGCTAATTGCCTTCCTGTTGCTTGGTCCGCTCCCGTCAAAACTCGGCAGCTCCCAGCGTTGGTAGGGTGTCATTTTTTCCAGTGGGGTTTCGGTCTCAGACATAAGCATCATCCGCCTTGCCGCCTAGAACGATCTGGCCTTCATCTGCCATGCGCCGAACGATCTTGAGAATTTCCTTTTGCTCAGCTTCCACTTCGCTCAGCTTGACCGGACCTTTGGCATCCAGATCTTCACGCATCATCTCAGCTGCACGCTGGGACATGTTCTTGAAGATCTTCTCCCGCAATTCCGGACTTGCCCCCTTTAGCGCCACAATCAAGGATTCAGACTGTATTTCCCTCAGCATCAGTTGAATGCCCCGATCGTCCACGTCGATCAAATTATCGAATACAAACATTTCATCAATGATTTTCTGAGCCAGGTCCTGGTCATAGCCCCTGACCGCTTCGATGATTGAACCTTCGAGAGCCCCTCCCATGAAATTGAGGATTTCGGCAGCCGCCCGGGACCCCCCCTTGATCCTTTTCTTGGCAGCCGCATTCCCCGTCAACAGCTTGGTCAGCACATCGTTCAATTCACGCAATGCAACGGGTTGCACGCCATCCAGTGTCGCAATGCGCAGTATCACATCGTTGCGGATACGTTCGGTAAAGCTCCCCAGTACGCCAGCACATACATCCGGCTCAAGATGCACCAGAATCGTCGCAATAATCTGGGGATGCTCTCCCCCGATCAACTCCGCAATCGATGCCGGGTCCATCCATTTCAGGCTTTCAATGCCACTGGTATCTCCTCCATGCATGATCCTGTCAATCAGCCCGGCTGCCTTGTCGTCTCCCAGGGCCCGGGTCAGCATATTCCGTATGTAGTCCGAAGCATTCATTCCAACCGTGGTCTTTTTCGCCGCCATCTGCTGAAATTCCTGGAATACATCGCCAATCTGGTTCCGGGACAAGCCTTTGAGAGCCACCATGGCAGCGCTGATTTTCTGAACTTCCTTGGGTTCCAGATGCTTGAGTACTTCAGCAGCTTCATTTTCCCCGATCGACATGAGCAAAATGGCACTTTTATTGATGCCGACATCACTCATTGCCGCTCACCCATTCCTTGACCACCGAAGCGACCATTTTGGGGTCCTGCTGCGCCATCTGCTTGGCGGCACCGAGATTGTTTTCATAAGTGCCCGCATGATTGGGTTGCCCGATCGGCTCTCCCATGAGCGGGATATCTCCCCTGTCCTTCTGCATCACGGAAACAGTCGCCAACGCCCTGTTCAGGTTTCTGAAAGCCGGGCGAATGATGCCCATGATCAGAAACAGCCCCATGCCTGCAATCACCACGTATTTCAAACCGTCCTTGGCCATGGCAAAGGTTTCCGGTTGCTTCCACAAAGGCACTTCCGGAATGACTTCCTTGTGCTCATCAAACTCGCTGTTGAGCACACTGAGCGTATCCCCACGCTTGGTGTCAAACCCAACGGCATCCTTGATCAGCGCAGTAATCTGGGATTTTTCGGCATCGGTCAATGGCCTGGAACTGGTTCTTCCGGCGTTGTCGGTCACGGTGTGGTGATTCAGGACTACGGCTACGGACAACCGGCGCAGCACGCCCACCGGATGGCGCGTGTGACTGATGGTACGATCCACATCGAAATTGGTGGTGGTTTCCTTGTGGGTGCTGGCCCCCCCCTGAGTGGCGACCGATGCCCCCGCGGACGCACCTGGTGCTGCAGGTTTTGGTGCAGCGCCAGCGGGCGCATTCGGAGCCACTGCCGGGGGTGTGGAGGCCGGGGCAGGGGGCTGGTTCGATAGTGCACCCGGAATTCCAGATGCCGTACCGCCTCCACTGTTGACATTATCCGATTCCAGGGTCTGTTGACTCAGTACGGCAGCCTGACTGGGGGGCTGGTTGGGTTTATAGGTTTCCGCTGTCTGTTCTTCCTGGGTAAAGTCGACATCTGCCGTCACCTGTGCATGCACGTTTTTGGATCCTACCAGGGGCGCGACAATATCCTCCACACGTTTGGCATAGTCCCGCTCCACTTGTTGCACATATTTCAGCTGACTGGCATCCAGGGCAGCATTGGGATTGTCCGGAGGACTGCTCAGCAGGGCTCCACTTTGATCCACAACGGTCACATTTTTCGCCGGCATATTGGGAACGCTGCTGGAGATAAGGTGTACCACTGCATTGACTTGCCCTGCGTCCAATGTCCTGCCGGGATAAAGTGCCAGGACAACCGAAGCACTGGGAGATTCCTGATCCTTCAGGAATACGGTGGGTCTGGGAAGCGCCAGGTGTACTCGCGCCGCCTGCACCGATGCAAGCGTCTGGACTGAACGCGCCAACTCCCCTTCCAGAGCACGCTTGTAATTGACTTGCTCCAGAAATTCGCTAGTCCCGAATTTCTGGTTTTCCATCAGCTCAAAACCAACCGTCCCCCCCTTGGGCAACCCCTGGGATGCCAAGCGTAAACGCACTTCATGTACCTGGCCTGCAGGCACCAGCAATGCTGCACCGCCTTCGGCGAACTTGTAGGGGACATTCATTTGCTGCAGGGAATCGATGATGGCGCCACCATCCCGGTCTGAAAGGTTGCTGTAGAGCACCCGGTAATCCGGTGTCGCGCCCCATAACCACATCCCCACCGCAACTGCGACCACAGCCGCCAGCGCTACGACAAACCCCATCTTCTGTTGTACAGTCAGCTGGTTCAAAGTTTGCGCCAGGGGGGAAGGAAGTGTGTTTTCTGCCATAGGGTCACGGGTGATTTGGCGCAACAGCGGTGTTAAAGCATTATCTACGACCTCAGCCTGCCTATTCATCCAAACAGGCAGGGATTCCGGTTGCTTTTCCCGAATTGCGGATTTCCCAGCCAATGCTACCGTGTGCCGTGCAAAGGAGAAGCGGAATGAGCGTGCAGGCCATTGAGAGCGTGTTA
>JAKBAT010000096.1 GCA_021808815.1 Pseudomonadota bacterium | reverse complement strand
GGCCAACACTTGTTCGCGGGCCAGGTCGATTTGCGCCTGGATCTTCGGGTCTTTTTCGATGCCATCCTTGACTGCCTGCTGCGCAACCACTTCCAAGCCGATCAGGTTTTCACGGACAGCACGCTCCAGTTCAGGCCCTGCCGGGTGCCCCTGGGCCACCTGTGCTTCGTCGACCAGTTCAAAGCGAGCATTGGGAATGGTGACTCCATTGACCACAACGCGTTTTACACTGCCGGATTTGGCACCATCGTGTGCCTTCTCCTTGGTTTGGTCAGCGTAGGACAGGGTCAGCGCCAGCGAACCGCCTACCAGAATCAACGACATCATTGCTTGTTTGAGTTTCATAGGGTACGTCCTCAGTTCAAAATCAGGGTGCTGCGGTTCAGGGGGTGCCGGCTTTGATGGCCAGCGCGTGAATTTCTTGTTGCAACAAGTTTCCCAGAGCCTCATGCACCATGCGGTGGCGGGCCAGGGTGGAGTGTCCGCGGAACGCCTCGGCCACGATGGTGAGGTGATAATGTCCACCACCGTTTGAACCCGCGTGTCCGGCGTGGTGTCGGCTATCATCCCGAATCGTCAGCAGGGATGGATGCAATGTGGCGAGCCGTTCGCGCATGCGCTGTTCGGTGGCGTCAGCGGTCATCCTGTTTTTCTTCCAGATGATGTGATAATACAATGCCCTGGCCCAAGATGAACACAACCATCAGCGCCAGCAGGCCGAAGACTTTGAATTTTACCCAAACCGGTTCAGTATAGTTGAAAGCAACGTAAAGGTTGAGCAGGCCCAGAACCGTGAAAAACACAGCCCAGGCGAAATTGAGGCGCCCCCATGTGGTGTCTGGAAGGTGCAGCTGCTTTCCCAGCAGGGCGCGCATCGGGTTGCGATCAAAGAAAGTTGGTCCGAGGAACAATATGGCCGCAAATATCCAGTACAGTGCTGTGGGCTTCCATCGGATGAACAGCGTGGGGTCGATTCCGGCAATCTGGTGCTGGTGGGTCCAGAGGGTCAGTCCGCCAAACAGGGTGATGACGATGAAACTGATCCATGCCGCAGGTTCCACGGGGCGACGTTTCAGAAGCAGCCAGCCAATCTGTAGCAGGCTGGCGCCCATGGCAGACCCGGTAGCCCAGTAGATATCGCCCAGTTCATAGGCGACAAAAAACAGGAGCACCGGAAAAAGGTCGAGGAAAAATTTCATAGCCCTATATTGTCCCGGATTTATCGGGGATTTGTCCATTCGGGCCCTGTGACAGGGTATTTCAGGCTGGCGCATGATTTGGTATCATTGAAGTTTGAAAAAATCCAATGAATTCAATTAAAAACATAGATTTGCATAATCATTCCCGGGTTTCGGATGGCCTGCTGGCACCGGCTGAACTGGTGCAGTTGGCCGCCTCGAATGGGGTGACCACGCTGGCGCTGACCGATCACGATGATGTGGACGGCCTGGAAGAAGCGGCCCTGGCTGCCAACAGCCTGGGTGTCGAGTTCATCAAGGGCGTGGAAGTTTCCGTGACCTGGGCCCAACATACCATCCACGTGCTGGGACTGAATATCGACTCCCGCGAAAGCACCCTGCTGGGTGGATTGGCGGGCATACGCAGCGGGCGCATGGAACGCGCCGAGAGAATCGCCCGCGAGCTGGCCAAGGCAGGTATTTCCGGGGCGCTCGAAGGTGCATTGCGGTATGCGCATAACCCGAACATCGTGGCGCGCCCCCACTTTGCCCGCTATCTGGTGGAGCAGGGAGTGGCCCGGGATGTCCCTGCAGTGTTCAAGAGGTTCCTGGTCAAGGGCAAAGCCGGCTATGTCAAGCATTGCTGGGCTGCCATGGGGGATGCTGTTTCCTGGATACGCGGTGCTGGCGGGATTCCCGTACTGGCACATCCGGGACGCTACAGCCTGAACCGCAGTGCCATGGATTTTCTCATGGACGAGTTTGTTGAGGCAGGTGGACGCGGCATTGAAGTCGTGACATGCAACCACACCCAGGAACAGGTGTTGTTTTTTGCGGATCAGGCTGTTCGTCGCGGCCTGATGGCATCTCGCGGGTCCGATTACCATGGCCCCGGGGAAAGTCGGCTGGAACCCGGAAAACTGCCTCCCTTACCCCCCCAGTGCATTCCGGTCTGGCAGGCTTGGGATGACACTTCCCTCCACTAAGCTGCGCAGGAGCTTTCCCAGTTATGTACCCAGATCGTGTGCTGTCTGGCATGCGCCCCACCGGGGCCATGCATCTAGGGCATTTTCACGGTGTGCTCAAAAACTGGATCAGGATCCAGCATGAGCATGAGTGCTTGTTCATGGTGGCCGATTGGCATGCCCTGACCACGCATTATGATCACCCACAGGATATTGAATCCCATGTGTGGGATATGGTGATTGACTGGCTGGCTGCGGGTGTTGATCCCAACCAGGCCACATTGTTTATCCAGTCCCGGGTACCCGAACACGCAGAACTGCATTTGCTGCTGTCCATGATGACTCCCCTGGGCTGGCTGGAACGGGTGCCCACCTACAAGGAACAGCAGGAGAGAATTGCCGACAAGGATCTTGCCACCTACGGTTTTCTGGGATATCCCCTGCTCCAGGCAGCCGACATACTGATCTATCGGGCCAATCTTGTGCCGGTGGGGGAGGATCAGGTGCCACATATCGAATTCACCCGTGAAATTGCCCGTCGTTTCAACCACTTGTACGGACGTGAACCTGATTTTGATGAAAAGGCACTACAGGCAGTGAAAAAGCTTGGAAGCAAAAAGGCCAAGCTGTACCTTGAATTGCGTACCCGCTACACCGAGCAGGGGGATGATGACGCGCTTGAGGCAGCGCGCGCCTTGTTGGGGGAATCCCAAAACCTGAGTGTCGTGGACAGGGAACGGGTGTTTGGCTATCTCGAGGGCACCGGGAAAATGATCCTGGCAGAGCCCCAGGCCATGTTGACGGAGGCATCGCGATTGCTGGGGCTGGATGGACAGAAGATGTCCAAGTCCTACAACAATACCATTGCGCTGCGCGAAGATGAAGACAGCATCATGCGCAAGATCAGGACCATGCCGACCGATCCCGCGCGCGTGCGGCGCACTGATCCGGGCGATCCCAATCGTTGTCCGGTCTATGGATTCCATCAGATCTACAGCAGTGACAGCACCCGTGACTGGGTGGAGCAGGGATGCCGCTCGGCAGGCATCGGATGCCTGGAGTGCAAGCAGCCTGTCATTGAACGGGTACTGGAAGAACTGCGCCCCATGCGTGAAAAGGCCCAGGCCTACCTGGATGACCCGACGCTTGTGCGTAACGTGATTGCGGATGGGTGTGAGCGTGCCCGAAAGTTGGCGGCAGATACCTTGCGCGATGTGCGTGATAGTGTCGGGCTTGCCTATTCATGAACGATGCTGCCGACCTGCTTGAAATTCCCCTGGCAGAACCCATTGCCAGGGTCAATGGCGAGCCTTTTGTGGGCATGCCCCAGGACCTTTATATCCCTCCTGAAGCACTCGAGGTTTTTCTTGACAGCTTTGAAGGCCCGCTGGATTTGCTGCTTTACCTGATTCGCAAGAACTCTCTGGATATCCTGGACATTCCCATGGCGGAACTGACGCGTCAGTACATGGAATATGTGGAGGTAATGCGTCACCGCCGGCTTGAACTTGCAGCAGAATATCTGGTGATGGCTGCCGTGCTGATCGAAATCAAGTCACGCATGCTGTTGCCCCGGCCGGTAATGACGCCCGCCGACGAGGAGGCAGATCCCCGTGCCGAACTGATGCGCCGGCTTCTGGAGTACGAACAGATAAAGCAGGCTGCCCAGCGGCTGGAAGAGCTGCCCCGCAATGGCCGTGAATTTGCGGTCCTGCAGGTCTGGATGGACGAAACGGTAGGCCAGCGCCTGCCCCAGGTGTCAACGCAGGATTTGCTGGAAGCCTGGAAGCAGGTACTGGCGAGGGCGCGCATCAATCAACATCATCGGGTGACACGTGAACAACTGTCGGTTCGGGAACACATGACCCGCATTCTGCGCCGGTTGAGGGAGAAGAACTTTGTGGAGTTCCACGAATTGTTTGAGACGGGAGTGACCATTCCCGTTGCCGTGGTCAACTTTATTGCCATCCTGGAGCTCGTCAAGGAGTCACTGATCCAGGTGTCACAAACTGAAGCCTGTGCCCCCTTGTACTTGAGCTTGGTGGAACCCGTAGCGGAGCTGACGTCATGAATTTTCCCCAAGAAGAAATCACTGCAGCGAAACAGTTGCTGGAAGCCGCCTTGCTATCCAGCCCTGAGCCCGTGCCTGTGGCACAGTTGCGCCGTATGTTCGATCCTGAGTTGGATGCAGAAACGGTGCGTCGGTTGTTGGAAGTCCTCCAGGAGGATTGGCAGGACCGATCGGTGGAATTGGTACAAGTCGCGGGCGGCTGGCGATTTCAGACGCGACCGGAAGTACAGGAAAAGATTGCGCGCATGATGCCCGAGAAACCTCCCCGGTATTCCCGGGCCATCATGGAAACGCTGGCGATCATCGCATACCGGCAGCCGGTGACCAGGGGGGATATTGAAGACATTCGTGGGGTAGGGGTGTCAACACCCCTATTGCGCACGCTGGAGACGCGAGGCTGGATCGAAGTGGTGGGATACCGCGAAGTGCCCGGGCGTCCTGCGCTCTATGGCACGACGGCCATGTTGCTGGACGATCTCAATTTGCGCTCCTTGCAGGAATTGCCACCGTTGGAACCATTGGGGGAAGGCGTTGGATTCCCAGAAGCTTCATAAAGTCCTGGCCCAGTCCGGCCTGGGTTCACGCCGAGACATGGAGGCGCTGATCGCGGCAGGCGAAGTCCGGGTCAATGGCGTGGTGGCCACTGTCGGTACCCGCGTGTGTGATACGGATGTCGTTCTGGTATCCCGCCGGCGCGTGCGGTTGAATTTCGCGGAGGAGAAGCCCCGCATCCTGTTGTACCACAAACCTGAAGGGGAGATTGTCAGCCACGATGACCCCGCTGGCCGCGTTTCCGTATTCGATGGCTTGCCGCGTGTGCAGGGAGGTAAATGGGTGAGTGTGGGTCGGCTCGATTTCAATACCAGCGGGTTACTGATATTGACGACCAGCGGAGAACTGGCGAACCGGTTGAGCCATCCCAGGTTTGAAGTGGAGAGGGAATATGCAGTTCGGGTTGTGGGTGAATTGAGCGAGGCCCAGATGCGCCAGGCGTGTCAGGAAATTCATCTGGAGGATGGCCCGGCATGCTTTGAACACATTCAGGACAAAGGCGGGGAAGGGACCAATCACTGGTATCAGGTGGTTCTCAAGGAAGGGCGAAATCGGGAAGTGCGTCGCATGTTCGAAGCCATGCACCTGATGGTGGGGAGATTGATCCGCATACGGTTCGGCATCGTGCATCTTCCTCCCCGTCTGGGTCGCGGGCGCTTTATGGAACTTGACACTGCCGAAGTCGACCGGATGTTGCAATGGGCCGGCATGGCTGCTCCACAAAAACCAGGGCGACCGAAACAGGATCGCCGCGCACCCCGTCAGACCATCAAGTCCTCACGTCGTACCAGGAACACATAGCCGTCGCCTCCTGGAAGGTCCAGCCAGACCCATGGAATGTGGGGGAAGGCGGCTTCCAGCCGCAAGCGCTGGTGCCCGATCTCCACCACCAGAATCCCCCCCGGCTTGAGGTAGTGCGCCGCATTGTCAATGAGACGTCGGGCATGATCCAGCCCGTCGCTACCGCTCCCCAGGGCCATTGCGGGCTCCTTGCGGTATTCAGGCGGCAAAACTGCCATGGCGGCTTCGTCCACATAAGGCGGATTGGAAATGATGAGGTCGTAGGCGTGGCGCTCCAAGCCTTCGAACAGGTCGCCACAATGCAACTCTATGCGATTTTCCAGCCCATAATCCCCAACGTTTTTGGTGGCGACCGCCAGGGCATCCCGGGATAAATCGACAGCATCCACATGCGCCTGCGGGCAGCGTAGTGCAAGAAGGATTGCGAGCGATCCTCCTCCCGTGCAGATGTCCGCGACCCGGGTCAAAGCATCGAAATCCTCGATCCAGGGTTCGAGTCCTTCCTGCAGGACATCCGCAAGGAAAGAACGGGGTACGATGACACGTTCATCCACATAAAACCGGAATGGGCCCAGCCAGGCTTCCCGGGTCAGATAAGCGGCCGGGGTGCGTTCATCAATGCGTCGCTGCACCAGTTCGAGGGCCCTGTGACGTTCTTCCTTCAATACG
>JAKBAT010000007.1 GCA_021808815.1 Pseudomonadota bacterium | reverse complement strand
CGCAAAGGCGGTCTGCAGCTTCCTGGGCACGGGCGCGTTCCACGGTACCCTGGATCGCGACCCTGTGGTCATTCTCTTCCAGCACCCGTACGGGAAACAGGGCAATCCCGACACTCACGCCCACCCGGCAGGGCTTGTTGGCAAGCACGAAAGGTTCGGAAATCGCGGCCACGATCTTGTTACCCATCCGCACGGCATTCTCGGACGACCCGATATCGGGCAACAGAAAAACGAATTCGTCTCCCCCCATTCGCGCCACCGTGTCTGAGTTCCGGCCAATCATTTTCAGGCGCTGGGCCGCTTCCTGCAGCAGTTGGTCTCCCACGTCATGTCCGAAGGTATCGTTGATGAACTTGAACCCGTCGAGGTCCATGAACAGAAGGGCCAGGGTATGCCGGTCCCGTTTCATCTTCAGGACAGACTGGTGGAGGCGGTCCAGAAACAAGAGGCGATTGGGCAAACCGGTCAAATGATCGTAATGCGCAAGCCGTGCCACTCTTTCTTCTGCCTGCTTGCGTTCCGTGATATCCCGCACAATGCCGATGTAATACTGCTTGTCGGACAGCACCATGGCAGACAGGGAGAGTTCGAGGGGAAAACGGCTTCCATTGGCATGCACCGCCTCATACTCGTGCCGCCCCCCATCTGCCCAGTCTGGACTGAGGCGCAGATGGCCTGGGTCTGACATCAGGTCCGGAATGAAACGGCCAATGTCTTCATGCAGCACGTCCTGCTGGGAATACCCGAATATTTTTTCGGCCGCCGGATTGAACCCCAGGATCTCTCCCGCATCCCCGATGGTCATGATGCCGTCCATGACATGCCGGATGATGGCCTGCAGCTCTCGCTGGCTCCTTTCCAGATCGTTTTTGGTGCGTTTCAGATGGGTCACCATCTGCCAGAACAGGAACGCCTCGTTGCCGGAAGTGACATTCTTCCCGTCCATGACCCTGCTGGCCAGCACTGCCACAGTGTCATCATGGGTCAGGTTATACACGACACAGTCCGGGTAGCCCCGGCAGGCTTCCATGCCCTGGACAAGGTTGGAATAAGCGGGAATCCGGTGTTTCCTGGCCAGTGCCATGCCAGGCGCTTCCGGATTGGCGTCGGCAATCGCGACGACTTCCACCAACTCGTCGTCAAGAAACATCTCCAACAGGGCAGTTCCTCCACGCCCCGCACCAAGGATCAGGACCGGATGCCCATGAAGGTTCTCTTGTGACACGTCTCGCCCCCTGTTTGTCTTTGTGGTCGCATGTCGATGACGTTGCCAATACTACAGCCACCCCACAACCGACCGATAGCCATGGGACTGCTATTCTCACCAACATTTCCGGGGGCTGCAACGATATGGCGTGGCGGAGAGGGTGGGATTCGAACCCACGGTAGGCATACACCTACGCCTGATTTCGAGTCAGGTACATTCGACCACTCTGCCACCTCTCCGAAGGGGCGATTATACCGTGTTGCCGTTGACGCGGGCCTGCTTTTGTTCCAGCGTTTCCCAGCGCTGCAGGGCCTCTTCCAGCGCCTGCTCCAGGATACCGTGGCGCTGTTGCAGGGAACGCACCCGGTCCGGGTCCGTTTTATACAGCGCAGGATCTGCCAACTGGTGGGCAATATCTGACTGCTCGGCTTCCAGGGCCTCAATCTGCCCCGGCAACGCTTCGAGTTCCCGGGTTTCCTTGAAGGTAAGCTTTTCAGGACGGGTCCGTGAACGCTCGTTCGGTATTTCTGGTTTGGGTTTGGGTTGGGTTGCCGTTGGTGAGGCAACCTGGGCGTTCGTGGAATTTGCAGCATCCCGGTATCGCACCCAATCACTGTATCCACCCGCGTTTTCCGTCACGTTGCCGGCGCCATCCAGCACCATCACCTGTGTCACCACATTGTCCAGGAAGGCACGATCATGGCTGACCAGAAACAGCGTGCCCTCGTATTCCGACAGCAGTGACTCCAACAGGTCCAGCGTGTCGGTATCCAGGTCGTTGGTGGGCTCGTCCAGCACCAGCACATTGGCGGGTCGGGCAAACAGGCGGGCCAGCAACAGGCGGTTGCGTTCGCCTCCCGACAGGGATTTGACCTTGGCGCGGACACGTTCGGGAGAAAACAGGAAATCCCCCAGGTAGCTCACCACATGTTTGCGCACCCCATTGATTTCCACCACATCGGCTCCCGGGCTGATGGTGTCCGCCAGGGTGGCCTCGAGATCGAGCTGCCGGCGCATCTGGTCGAAATAGGCCACCTGAAGGCGAACCCCCAGGCGCACGGTGCCCTGGTCGGGCGAGAGTTCCCCCAACAAAAGACGCAACAGCGTGGTTTTGCCGGCACCATTGGCTCCAATGACTCCCACCCTGTCCCCGCGCAGGATGCGGGTGGAATAATCCCGCACCAGGGTGCGATCCCCATAGCGAAAGGTCACGTGGGACAGTTCTGCCACCAGGCTGCCTGAACGCTCGCCGACCTCCAATGCCAGCCGCACCTGCCCCAGGCGTTCGCGACGGGCAATCCGCTCATCGCGCAACGCTTCCAGGCGGCGCACCCGGCCCTCGTTGCGCGTGCGCCGGGCTTCGATTCCCTTGCGGATCCAGATTTCCTCCTGGGCCAGGACCTTGTCGAATTTTGCCTGGGAGGTGGCTTCCGCAGAAAGCTGTTCCGCCTTGCGACGCTGATAGTGGGAGAACGTGTTCCCGAAATCGGTCAAACGGCCCCGATCCAGCTCCAGGATCCGTGTGGCCACGTTGTCGAGAAACTGACGGTCGTGGGTAACGAACACCATGCTGCCGCGAAACTCGCGCAACAATGTTTCCAGCCATTCGATGGAAGGAATGTCGAGATGGTTGGTGGGCTCGTCCAGAATCAGCACTTCGGGCTCTCCCACCAGTGCACAGGCAAGGGCAAGCCGCTTTTTCCATCCCCCTGAAAGGGAAGACACCGGCAATTCCGGCAACAGCCCCAACCGCGACAGGACGGTCTCCGCCTTGTACTGCGGCATCCACCCTTCCTGGGCGGATACCCTACCCAAAACGACCTGAAGCACCGTCAGTGCCTCGTCGAGTATCGGCTCCTGAGGCACGTAGCCGGCCCTGAGACCCGGCATGGACCAGAACAGGCCGTCATCAAGCCGGGCTTCGCCCACCAGCACTTTCAGCAAGCTGCTTTTGCCCCCACCGTTGCGGCCGATCAGCCCTATCCGTTCGCCGCCCTCCAGCGTGAAATCCGCAGCATCGAGCAAGGCATGATGGCCATAGGCAAGGCTTGCATTGGAAAGTGTCAGCAGGGGCATGGGACATCACTCCACATCAGCCGGCACCCAGGACCGGAAATAATGGTACAGAAGCAGTGTGGATAGCAATGCAAGCACGCCACTCAGGGAGAAGGCCGCAGAGGCGGATACCCCAGACCACAAGCCGCCAAATATCAGCCCGGCAGGAATGGCGGCAAGACCCGTGACCATGTTGTACCAGCCAAATGCCGTGCCGCGTTCGCCGGCACGGGCAAAATCGCTGATGACGGCCCGTTCGACCCCTTCGCCCAAACCGGCAGAGATGCCATACCCCAAGGCCACCCCCCATAGGAAGGCCGGGTGTTGCACCCAGGCAAAACACAAATACCAGAATGCAAACAAACCCCAGCTGCGGCACAGGATGGCGAAACGGCCGACGCGGTCTGCCAACATCCCTCCCCATTGGCTCGCCAGCGCCTTGGCCAGATTGATTGCCGCCCACAGCACCAGCAATTGTGGGGCCGTCATGCCCAGCTCATGACCACGCATGATGATGAAGGTTTCGGAAGCGCGCGCAAAACTGAACAGGGCCAATATGCCCAGATAACGTCGGACGTGGGGCGCCAACTGGCGCCATTGCAATGGCAGGGGTGGTGTCGGAAGCGCCTTCGTGCCTGATGCTCCCGGGTCCCGTACCAGTAACGCCAGGAGCAATACGGCCACGGTGCCAGGGACCGCAGACGCCACGATCATGTCCGGAATCGACCAGTGGGTTTCCAGAAGCACGCCGGCCGCAAGCAATGCTCCCAGCATGGCACCGCCATTGTCCAGGGCGCGATGGAAACCGAAAGCGCGTGCGCGCAATGGCGCCGGCGTGACATCGGCCACCAGGGCATCCCGCGGGGCACTGCGAATGCCCTTGCCAACACGGTCCAGACTACGCAGGAACAACACCGGCACCCAGGAATGCATGAGGCCCAGCAGGGGACGCACCACATTCGACAGGGCATACCCCGCCAATGCCAATCCCTTGCGCCGCCCTGCCAGCACATCCGACCAGCGTCCCGACCACAGCCGCATGAAGCTCGCCACGGCCTCCGCCACGCCCTCCACCAGTCCCAGTGCCAGGGCCCCACCCCCGAAACTGCCGGCAAACAGGAGTGGCAGGAGCGGAATCACCATGTCGGAAGCAGCATCGTTGAAAAAACTAACCCAGGACACCACCACCACTGTCGTCGGCAGGCGTTGCCGGACAGGAGCATCGGAGCGATCTGACATCAGAAAAACTCGTAGGCCATGCGCAAAATGATGGTGCGGTCGGGTGCGCCGCGATTGACCCCGTACAGCAACACCGTACTGTACTCCACTTCATCGCCATGGCCCAAGGAAAGCTCGCCCGAGAAGGCCGGGCCCACCTGATGCGCATCGTCGACAGGACGGTAGTAGGCTTCGATGCCGGGTACCAGAGCACTGGTGATCTGGTACCCCAGGCTGTAGGCGGAACGCACGTTGTACTTTTGGGACTCGCCCCCTCCCAAATCTTTCTGCCAGATCACATTGAGCCGTTGCAGCCAGTGGCCCGCCTGCTTTTCAAACAACGGCCCGAATTCCATGCCATCGGGTACCCCCGGAGCCTGGTTGTGGATGTAGGAGGCCACGAATCCGGGGTCCACCCAGTATTCGCCAGGATCTGCCAGCTGGAAAATGTTTTCCAGTTCCTGCCCTGCCAGATGGGTCCCCAAGGTGGGATCATGGGTAAATTCCCCCGCGTACAGCTCTACCTTCCACCAGGAAGTGAATGTGTGGGCAATGGAGGTTTCGAAGGCACCGGACTGATTGATGTTGGCCCGCCCATCACTGTAGGTATACCCACGCAATTCCACTTCGGACTGCCCCTGGGTGACATGGGGCGAATACACGATGAAGTCGTCATCGGCGCGTGCCGTCATCGCCCACAACAACAGACAACAGACGACAACACCCCTCCCGGGTACCTCTGACGGTACCCCCAACACCTTCCTGGGAAAGCGCATGCTACATGGATCTCCAACGGGGTCTGTACATCAGCAGCAGGATGATGAACAGTGTGGCGAGATAAAACAGGATCTGGATACCGGAAGGACTTGCAACGTACCCCAACAGCACATGCAACAACTGGCCCGGCAGGCTGTTTTGGTCCAGCCAGTCGGAAGTATTCCACAGCCCATGGCCAAGCGCCGGCACCACGCCTGCCTGGTTGAGGAAACCTGCGGCCTGGGCCGACAAACCGGCTGCCAGGAAAAGGATGAGCCAGCTGGTCACGGTAAAGAAATGGCGCAAGGGAATGCGCAGCAGTCCGCGATACAACAGCACGCCCGCCAGAACCCCGGCACCCACGCCAACCAGGGCACCCAAACCCATGGCACTGCTGCCAGCACCACCCGTCGCGATCGCCCAGAGAAACAGCACCGCTTCAGACCCTTCCCGCATCACCGCCATGGCCGTGATCAGCGTCAGGGCCATGAGAGGCTTGGTACCGGACTGCACGTCCGCCCCGACCGCATTCAATTCGGCCTTGAGTTCGCGCGCATGGGCAGACATCCAGACATTGTGCCAGGTGAGCATTCCCACCGCAGTGAGCAGAATGCCCGCATTCAGGAGGGCCTGTCCCTCCCCGCTCAGCAACGACGCGGCAGTGGTTGCGAGCGCAGCAACTCCCGCGGCTCCGGACAAGCCGGCCCCGACACCAATCAGCACCCAGCGCGTGCGCCCCACTACACCGCGTGTCGCGCTCAATACAATGGCGATGATGAGAGCTGCTTCCAGCACCTCACGAAACAGGATGATGGCAGTCGCCAGCATGTCAGTGTCCTTCCGCTCGTGTGTCGAAAATCACGACACCTTTCATGTCATGATTGAAATCGTTGAAATATTCATAGCGACCCGGTTCGGCCGGTCCCACAAAAAAGGACACCTCCCCATGCGGCGGCACCAGCACCTCGCGCGAGAGGCTATAACTTTCGAATTCTGCGGGCAGGCTATCCTGATTGCGCACCACGATGCGCGAGCGGACCTTGGCCGGCAAGGTCAGTTCGGCCGGGTCGAATTTTCCGTCATGCAGGGTGATGGTTGTGGTCGTATCGGCCCATGCCGCTGTGCCAGCCATCAGGCTGGCCAGTATCAATAGCACTGCAGATCGCTTTGTCGGCTTTGGCATCATGTTGGGTCAGCACCTTTTTCCGTAATCAGATGGAATGGGGCCATGATAAATGATAATCATTCTCATGTAAAGCCCCCTCTCCTGCGATTTTTCCAGTAATGGTGCTAGTATGGCGCCGGGTCCCCGTAGTTAAATGGATATAACAGCCCCCTCCTGACAATTTGGGCATGTACCACCGAAAGGCGTACATGAATGCGTTCAAAGTCGGTGAACCCCCTGCCCGCGGGCGAGGCAATACCGAGCAAAGCCGGGCCCATGGCCTGGAATGTGTAGAGACTTGACGGACGCGGCCTAACGCAAGCATTGCCATGGCCAAGGGAAAGTCCAGCCCACAAACGGTCCTGCACCGGCGATGAAAATCGTGGTGGGATGAAGGGGCAGATGCAGGTTCGATTCCTGCCGGGGGCACCACCCGCTCGATTGCAGCAAAATCTGAGGAAGGATTCCATGGGCGGCAACCCCTACCGTGAAGGTCTGGACAAAACAGCCGCAAACCACGTGGCCCTGTCCCCGCTCACTTTCCTGGAACGTGCCGCCCGGGTCTTTCCGGCCAGGCTTGCCATCGTGCATGGAACGCGCCATATCACCTGGGGGGAAACCTACGTCCGTTGCCGGCGGCTTGCCTCGGCACTGGAGCGGCACGGCATTGGCCGTGGAGACACGGTGGCAACCATGCTGCCCAATATCCCGGCCCAGTTTGAAGTCCATTTTGGCGTGCCCATGGCGGGCGCCGTGCTCAATACCCTCAACACCAGACTGGATGCAGAGTCCATCGCTTTCATGCTGCACCATGGCGAAGCCCGCATCCTGATCGCGGATCCCGAGTACGCCCCCGTCATCCGACAGGTACTGGCACTGATGGAAGACAAGGCCCCGCAAGTGATCGATGTCCTCGATCCCAGCGTTCCCGCGGAGGGAATGCTGGGCTTCACGGAATATGAAACCTTTCTCCAGACCGGAGACCCCGATTACCCGTGGCAACTTCCTCCTGATGAATGGGATGCCATTTCCCTCAATTACACTTCCGGCACCACCGGCAATCCGAAGGGAGTGGTTTACCATCATCGCGGCGCCTACCTGAATGCCGTGGCCAACATCCTGAGTTGGGGCATGCCGCAACATGCCGTCTATCTCTGGACATTGCCCATGTTCCATTGCAACGGCTGGTGTTTTCCCTGGACGCTGGCGGCCATCAGCGGCGTGAATGTCTGCTTGCGCCGGGTGGAAGCCAAGGCCATTTTCGAGTTGATCCGGCAACACCACGTCACCCATTTCTGTGGCGCTCCCATCGTCCATGGCATGCTCGCCAACGCTGCCCATCTGGCTCCCGAAGGGTTGGGGCATCCCGTTTCCGCCCTGGTGGCAGGCGCAGCACCGCCTGCTGCCATCATCGAAAGCATGGAACAGATGGGCGTCAGCATCACCCATGTGTACGGCCTCACGGAAACCTATGGGCCCGCCGCCGTGTGCTTCAAACAGACCGAGTGGGACGCATTGCCCCTGGGCGAAAAGGCACGGCTCAATGGACGACAGGGCGTGGCCAACCTCATGCAGGAAGCCATGCAGGCGGGCGACCCCGAAACACTGGCCCCGGTTCCGGCCGACGGAGAAACCCTGGGGGAAATCCTGTTCCGTGGCAACATCGTGATGAAAGGCTACCTCAAGAACCCTGAGGCCACCCAGGCTGCCTTTGCCGGGGGGTGGTTCCATTCCGGTGACCTTGCCGTGGTGGAACCGGACGGCTACGTCAAGATCCGCGATCGCAGCAAGGACATCATCATTTCGGGAGGGGAAAACATTTCCTCGCTGGAGGTGGAAGAAGTGCTCTACCGACACCCGGACGTGCTGGTAGCGGCGATCGTGGCAAAACCCGACGAGACCTGGGGGGAGGTACCCTGTGCTTTCATTGAACTGAAAGAAGGCGCACAAGCCACAGCAGAGTCGATTCTGGCCCATTGCCGTGAACGGTTGGCGCGGTTCAAGGTGCCACGCCACGTGGTGTTTGGCCCGATTCCCAAGACGGCCACCGGGAAAATACAGAAATTTGCCCTGCGCCAGCAACTCAAGTCACACCAGGCGTTCCACTGACACCCGTCGATATGCGCTTAACGCGGACGGCGCATGCCTGCAAGCGCAATGAATGCGGCCAGCATCAGGGGCAACCCCGCATGCACGATTTCCCCATGTATCCAGGCAGCCTCCCGCCAGGCTGGATCGGTCAATAACATGTCGCCAGCCACATAACCCAGTAACGCCCCCACGAGCGTCACGGTGACAGGAAACCGCTGCATGAAATGCATCAGGATCCCGCTCCCGATCACGATGAGCGCGATGCTCACGGCGAGCCCGATTCCCAGCAGCCAGCCATTACCCCGGGCCACGGCGGCAAGGCCCAGAATGTTGTCCAGACTCATCACCACATCCGCCACCACAATGGCCCGCACTGCTTCCCACAATCCCGTGCCGCCTGCCGCATCCCCCTGATCCTGCCGCACCTCGGGTTGCACCATGCGATAGGCCACCCACAGCAGCAGCAGGGCACCCACCGTCTGCACGTAGGAAAGCACGAGCAGTTGGGCCGCCAGGAACGTCAGCAGTACCCGCAGCAGCACGGCTCCCAGGCTTCCCAGGATGACCGCCTGATGCCGCCGCTTTCCTGACAGCCGGCGTGCCGCCAGCGCAATGAGGGCGGCATTGTCCCCACTCATGACCAGATCGATGCAAATGATCTGAAGAAGGGCAACCCAGAACGCGGAAGAGGTGAAGTGATCCAACAGCTCAGGAACGCGTCAGCACGATTTTGCCCACATGGGCACTCGATTCCATCAGCGCATGGGCTGCCGCTGCTTCAGCCATGGGAAAGGTGGCATGGATCACCGGGCGGATTCGTCCCTGGTCCAGCAGGGGCCAGACCCGTTCACGCAAAGCCACGGCAATTTCGGTCTTGAACGCCACACTGCGGGGACGCAACGTGGATCCGGTGATCACCAGTCGGCGCCGCATCACTTCCGCAAGATCCACCTGGCTTTTCGAACCCCCGAGGAATGCGATCAGCACGATGCGGCCATCATCGGCCAGCGCTTTCAGTTCCCGCGGAATGTAGTCACCGCCCACCATGTCCAGGATCACGTCCACGCCCCGCTTTCCCGTGGCTTCCTTGATGACGGCCACAAAATCCTCGGTCTTGTAGTTGATTGCCCGGTCGGCCCCCAACGACTCGCATGCAGCACACTTTTCAGGGCTCCCTGCCGTGGCATACACCGGATGCCCGAGGGCCTTGGCAAGCTGGATGGCCGTGGTCCCAATCCCGCTGGATCCCCCCTGTACCAGCAGGGATTCCCCCGGCCCGAGCCCGGCACGATCAAACACGTTGCTCCATACCGTGAAAAACGTTTCGGGAAGCGCCGCCGCCTCCACCAGGGAATATCCTTGGGGCACGGGCAAACACAGGGCGGCAGGTGCCGTGCAATATTCCGCATACCCCCCTCCCTGAACCAGGGCGCAGACGACATCGCCGGGTTCCACCCCCTGCACGCCCTCTCCCAGTGCCACCACCCTGCCTGCAACTTCCAGCCCTGGCAGGTCGGAAGCCCCGGGAGGTGGCGGGTAAAACCCGGCCCGCTGAAAGCAATCGGGACGGTTGATGCCGGCAGCTTCCACGGCAACCAGAACTTCCCCTGTCCCCGGCCGGGGCGTGGGCCGCATGCCGGAAACGAGCACTTCCGGCGGGCCCGGGCGGGAAATCTCGACACAACGCATCTGCGCGGGAATGGACATAGGCACTATTTCCTGGAAATGTGAAAAATGACGGCAGCGCCCTGAAGAATACCATCGCCTGTGGGATAATGGCACGATGCCAAGTGCCTTCCACCGCGACACCTGGAATTCCAGGCCCTCTGTCACCCTCCCCTCCCATATTCTGGACTGGCTCACCTCTCAAGGTTCCCTGACGGCCCGACTCAAGGCCCATACCCGTCAATTCCACGTGGTTCTGCTGTTCCAGGGGCAGCGGAAACCTTTCGAAGACGAAAGGCGGCTACTGCACCTGCCTCCAGGACGACGCGCCTGGATTCGTGAAGTTCTCCTGTGCGACGGGTCACTGCCATTGGTCTATGCGCACTCGGTGCTTCCCCTGGAAGCATTCCGCGGTGCCTGGAACCTGTTTGCCACCCTGGGCACCCGCCCGCTGGGCGAAGTCCTGTTTGCCGACCCTGCGGTCTCGCGCTGCCCGCTCCGCTTCCGCACCCTGGGATCACGGCATCCCCTCTATCAGCGCCTGGCCCCCTACGCCAAAGTGCCCCGGCTCCCTGCTCGCCGCTCCCTGTTTTATCGCAATGCCCAAGGATTGCTCGTCACAGAAGCTTTTCTTGACCTGGGCGCCCTCAAATAAGGCGTTAACGCACGCTATCTGTGCATTTTGGTCGTTTTGCTTTAAGGTAATGCCTTCATGAACATTGACGGTCATGGGAGCATCGGTTATGGAAACCCTGAAATCGGGAAGCGACACCCTGTTCATCCTGCTGGGGGCAATCCTGGTATTTGCCATGCATGCGGGATTTGCTTTCCTCGAACTGGGAACCGTGCGTCGTAAAAACCAGGTCAATGCCCTGGTCAAAATCCTGATGGATTTTTCGATTTCCACCATCGCCTATTTTTTCATTGGCTATACCCTGGCCTACGGCACCCAGTTTTTCTCCAGCGCCCAGGCCCTTTCTGCAAAAAGCGGGTTTGAGCTCGTGAAATTTTTTTTCCTGCTGACTTTTGCAGCTGCGGTTCCCGCAATCGTTTCGGGAGGCATCGCCGAACGGGCCCGTTTCGAACCCCAGCTCATCGCCACATTCCTGCTGGTGGCGCTGGTCTATCCCTTGTTTGAAGGCATTGCCTGGAATGACCGTTTTGGCGTACAGGCCTGGCTGACTTCCACATGGGGTGCCGCATTCCATGACTTTGCAGGCTCGGTCGTCGTGCATGCCGTGGGGGGCTGGATTGCCCTGCCGGCTGTTCTGTTGCTGGGTCCCCGTCATGGCCGTTATGCCCATGATGGATCCATGCATGCCCATCCGCCCTCCAATATCCCGTTCCTGGCACTGGGCGCCTGGATTCTGGCCATCGGCTGGTTCGGGTTCAACGTCATGAGCGCCCAGACCATCGATAAAATCAACGGGCTGGTGGCCATCAATTCCCTCATGGCCATGGTGGGCGGCACCATCTCGGCCTGGGTCATGGGACGCAACGATCCAGGATTTGTCTACAACGGCCCGTTGGCCGGTCTGGTGGCCGTCTGCGCCGGCTCTGACGTGATGCACCCTTTGGGAGCGCTGGCAGTGGGCGTCGTGGCCGGCGTGTTGTTTGTTCTCCTGTTCACACAGGCGCAGAACCGCTGGAAAATCGATGACGTCCTGGGCGTTTGGCCTTTGCACGGATTATGCGGTGCCTGGGGCGGCATTGCCGCGGGCATCTTCGGCAACCAGGCCCTGGGAGGGCTGGGCGGTGTCACCTTCGCCAGCCAGCTGGCCGGAACCTTGCTGGGAATTACCATCGCCCTCTTGGGCGGCACCGCGGTATACGGGCTGCTCAAGGCCCTGGTGGGGTTGCGCCTGACCCGGGAGGCTGAGTTCATGGGCGCCGACCTGGCAATTCACAAAATCAGCGCCACACCCGAGCACGATACCTGAGACTGGATCCTGTCAGAAAATCGTGTATGGTCAGAATGTGAACTGTCCGTTACAATCCTTGGCGATTGGGGAGGCAGATGTTCATTTGCGCGCAACCCGCTTGACTGACTGAGCCAAGGACGGCGGAAGGCATGATCAACGTATTGGTGGTGGATGACCATTCCATCATCCGCAAGGGAATCAAACAACTGCTCCTTGATACGCAGGATATGCGTGTCACCGGCGAGGCGGAGAATGGCATCGATGCGCTCGAACTGGTGCAAAGAAACCATTATCAGGTCGTACTCCTGGACATCAGCATGCCGGGAGAAAACGGCATCGATGTATTGAAGCGGATCAAGGAGATCCGGCCCCAATTGCCGGTCATGATCCTCAGCATGTATCCCGAAGACCAGTATGCCTTGCGTTCCCTCCGCGCCGGAGCGGCAGGGTACCTCAACAAGCAGGGGGCGCTATCCCAGCTGGTGGCCGCCACACGCCAGGTGGCGGGAGGCAAGAAGTTCATCAGTGCAGAACTGGCCGCCCAGTTGGCGGACAATCTTGCCCACGGCCATCTGGAACAACCCCATCAGACATTGTCCCATCGTGAATATCAAACCTTGTGCCTGATCGCTTCGGGGAAAAAGCTCAGCGAAATTGCAGAGGCCATGTCCCTGAGTGCCAAAACCGTCAGCGTCTATCGGGCCAGGCTGCTGGAAAAAATGAAACTGAAAACCAATGCCGAGCTGATCCACTACGCCATCACGCACAACCTGGTGCCCTGACCCGGGCATTCTTTTTCATTTCAACCGAAACTGCACGCGGCTGGGAGTTTCCCCGGCACGTACCTGTATCGGCTCCTGCATGATGAACAGGCGTTGCTGGGGCACCTGCCCGGAAGCCACCAGCCAGGCCTGTGCGGACTGGGCCCGCTGCAGGGCCAACCGGGCCAGGTCGTCCGCCGTCACTGGCATATTGGCCAACAGAAGTTTTTCCATTTCAGGCACCGGCAACGATTTCTCCAGTCCGAGCAGATTACGTGGTTTGGGGAAACTGGCCTGGGCATACACCTGTCGCAACAGGTCCGGATAGGCCTGGGCCGGCACCTGTGCGGACCCCGCCAGGGACTGCCCATGTTCCAGGGCGGTTTTCACCCAAAGGTCGTGCACGTTCCGGTCGATGCGGGCGCGACGCAAGCCCTCCGCATCGGCTGTGGCATCAGCATTCCCCGTGATCTCCACCTCCAGCCCCGGGCGTTCGTGCAACATGTGTGCAAAGCTGTGGAGCGTGGCTTCGTCGTCGGGAGGAATGTCGGCCCTGCCCGGTTCGAAAGCGATCCAGGAAGGCGTGGCATGCCCTTCAAAAAACGATCCCAACAGCGTAAACGGGGATTCCACTGCCTTCACCACAAGATTGAGGACCATCTTGAGGATAATCCCCCCCACGGAAAACTGTGGGTCGTCAATCGACCCCTCGATGGGAAGATGGATGTCAATCACACCGTTACGATCCTTGAGCAGGGCAATCGCAAGCTTTACCGGCAGATGGGTTGCCTCCTGGCTCTCCACACGGTTGCCAAATGTCAGCTGATCGAGGATCAGATGGTTACGCGCCGTCAGGACATGGTCCAGCACATGGTAATGCACGTCAAAGCTCAGTTTGCCTTCCCGTATGTCATACCCCATGTATTTCCCTGCATAGGGGCTGAAAGGCGCCATTTCCATGCCATTCACCCTGGCTTCCACATCCAGGAACAAATTGCCACGCAATGGATTGAGGGTACCTGAAATCTCCAACGGCGCCTGGTTGACCTGCCCGCGCAGATCCAGCCGCGCCATGCTGGCCTCTTCGGAGGACAGACCGGAGATCACCCCGCCCAGTCGTTCCAGCCGCGCACTGTAATGGGGTTGGACAAAATGGTCGCTGAACTGCACCGTGCCCCCTTGCAGGACCACCTTGCCAATGGTCACGTTCGGTGGCCCCGTTGCAGGAGGCACCGCCTGCGCAGCGGACGCCGGAGGCAGCGTGCCTGCCGGCGATGTACGGACCAGCTGTTGCAAATTGATCTGCCCATCGGCATTCACCGCCACGCGCGCGAAAAAATCCGTCAGGGACACGGCCTGTACTGCCAGGGAAAACGGGCTCGTGTGCAAGCGTATGCCATTCAGGTACAGGGATTTCCAGCGCAGCAAGGATTCTCCCCGAAGTGGGTCCACTGCCTCCAGGTCGACCACTGACAACTTCCCCTGATAGGCCCCCGTCATTCCATGCTGCGGGGAGTTTCCCAGCGTCACCTCTCCCTGCGCAGCGACGGCACCCCTGGCAAACAGCAGGTTGAGGCGTTGGCCCAACAGGGATTGCAGAGGTTGCAGGTCGAGCCGCGCAATGTTCACTTGCCAGTGCCCCTGCAAGGGCGACAGAACCGTCTGGCCGCTCACCTGCAACTGTCCCCCATTGACCGTCGCTGCGAAATCGGTGGGCACTGCCGTGGCAGACCCCAAGTCCCCTTGCCCCAGAGCCAGGGTCAGCGCTGACAGGCGGGCCACCACGGGACGCCGGAGGGATGTGTCCTCAATGCGCGCAGCGGACACGACCATGGTGAGCCTGTCCCAGCGCAAGGTCTGGTCATGCAGTGACCATCCGACGCGGTGCAGGTCCAGATGGGCTTCATCCACGCCGAATTTCAGTGCCGGGTTGCCTGTCGTCCTGCCTTGCAGGTCTTTCCACTGCACCTGCCCTTCCAGCAGCAACGTTACCCCCTGCGCTGGCGGAAAATCCATCGCCGCGTCCAGGTGTAATCCCATGCGCCCGGCCGCCAGCATGACAGGGAGGGAAATAGGCAGATATTCCAGGTAGTGCGTGAGTTCCACCCCTTCCACGTCCACGTGCGCCTGCATCGAAGGCTGACGGGCAAAGGGCAAACCATGCGCCCGAAACGAAACATCACTGCCATCGACCTTCGCCTGCAATACCGGTTCGACAGGCTCCTGTTCTTCATCCGCCAGAGTGGAAATCATCGGCACATGAAGTTGCAAGGCAGTGACCTGGTGGGATTCGTGCCGGACCAGATTTTCGAACCGCAGCGTACCCTCTTCCACTTCGACGTTGTGTAGGGAGAAATGGGGCAGTGGTCCTGGTGGACCGGAAGGCGCCACCTCAGCGGGTGACAGCAGGTCATCGACGTTGTAGTGGTGGGGAGAGACCAGAACCAGGTGCAAATCCGGCCTGACCAGCCGCAATGCCCGAATCACGGGGGCCCCATGCCACAGGCTGCTGATCGACAGGCGGATGTCGAGCGCATCAAAAGCAGCCAATACGGTCCGCCCATCCGGCTCGAGCAGGCGAGCCCCCGTAACGGTCAGGGACCCCGTCAGCGGATTGATGGAAATTTTCTGGAGCACCAACCGTCGGTGATAATGCTCGGCCACCAGCCGTTCCGCCTGGCTTTGGAGAATGCCGGGCAATGCCAGAGTACCCAACCCCACCGCCAGTACGCCCGCCAGCAGGAGCCCCAGGCCCATTTTCTTGGCGCGTGACATGATCCCATTGTCACCCCAACACCCGACACTGTCCATGCCGGGCATGCCGCCCCTGCGGCAGGCTACAGCGAAATACCGCCGCTGGCCTCCAGGGCCACGCCGTTCACATAGCTGGCTTCATCACTGGCAAGAAAGGCATACACATTGGCCATTTCCTCCGGAGTGCCCAGTCGCCCCATCCAGGAACGTTCGCGCATTTTTTCCAGGACATTGGGAGGGATGGTCGCCAGGATACCGGTGGCGATAAATCCGGGACATACGGCATTGACGCGGATGCCTTTGGGCCCCAGTTCGCGTGCCCAGGTCTTGGTCAATCCGATCACACCAAACTTGGAGGCCGCATAATTGGTCTGTCCGAAATTGCCATATAGGCCCACCACGCTGGAAGCATTCACGATTGCTCCCGTACCCCGGGCCAACATGCTGGGCACCAAGGCCTGGGTACAGTGAAACACTCCCTTCAGATTGACGTCGATGACCGCATCGAACTGGGCTTCGGTCATGTTGACCAAACGGGCATCCTGCGTAATCCCCGCATTGTTGATCAGGATATCGACCTGGCCGAAAGTCGCAACGATTTCCTGAGTCACCTGATTGACCTGGGTACGGTCCGTCACGTTCATCGGGAAACCCGCCGCCTGCCCCCCTGCCGCCCGAATCGATGCGGCGGCCTGTTCCACGGACTCGGCATGCAGGTCGCAGAGAAGGACATGGGCGCCTTCCACGGCAAATTTACGTGCCGTGGCCAATCCGATCCCGTTGGCAGCCCCGGTGATGACGGCCACTTTTTTTGCGAGTTTCATTATTTGCCTTTTAAAACAGTCTATTAATTAATACTGCAACGCAACATTATAGACCGTTTCGGCACCCTGGGGCAGATTCCTAGTCGGGAAGTTCCTGACCGGTGGTCTCCGGCAAAAACCACGGGACCACGAGTCCCAGCAGGTACACAAGCCCGATGCTGAGGGCGGCCTGGGAGACGCTGCCAAAGGTCTTGATCAGGGTACCGGCAATGATGGGGAAAACCCAGGCCACCAGTCGTGCCGCATTAAAAATGACACTGGCAGCAGTCGCCCGTACCGTGGTCGAGAACAACTCGGGCGGATAAATGGCCATCCAGACATAGGCGCATCCGAGGGTGAAAAACCCGTTGAGCGGTGCCACCCACATCATGGTTTCCACATCCTTCACCCATTGGTAAGTCCAGACGGTCAGCAGGAAGCTGCCCAGGTACGTGAGCCACAGAAACCAGCGACGCCCGGTACGATCGATGATGAACCCCGCCAGCATGTAGGCGGCAATGGCCCCCACCGTGTAGATCAACGCAACGCGGGCACCCCATACCACCGGGTTTTCGAGCCCTGCCGCCTTGGCAAGTCCCACGGTATGAACCGGCAGCCAACTGGAAATCGCCCACCATCCCGTGGTGGTGGTCGCCGAGAGCACGAAAGTCAACAGGGTGCGCCGGAGGGCTTCGGGTTCGCGAAAAAGCTGAAACAGGGTAAAGGGACGCTCCCGGGAAACATTGCCTGTCGCGCCTTCCGTGGCAGCCCAGCGGCGGGCCATCACGGCTGCCTTCCATTTCTGCGACTCGTCGAGGGTACGTCGGATGTAGAGCACGAACAGTGCCGGAAGTGCACCCACCACGAACATCAGGCGCCAGCTGTTGGCACCCAGGGGCAGGTTGCTGGACAGGTAAAACCACACCAATGCGGCAAGTAGGGTGCCCCATCCAAACCCGGATTGCAGCAGCCCCGCCCCCTTGGGTCGCGCCCGGTTGGGCCAGGTTTCGGCCAGCAGCGAAACCCCGGTGGCCCATTCGCTCCCCATGGCAAGCCCGGTCACGAAACGCAGCAGGACCAGCTGGGTGAAATCCGAAACGAGCGCCGTCAACCCCGAAAACAGGGCGTACAAAAAAACCGACCACAACATGACCCGCTTGCGCCCCCAGTAGTCGGCCAGCACTCCCCCGGCGAGTCCACCCAATCCCCAACCCAGCAAGGTCACGCCAATCGCCGTACCGGCATAGACGGCTTGGGAAGGCCACTGCTCCGGCAATAGCAGCATTTTCATGGCCATCGGCAACACCACCACCAGGGCATAGGCCTCGTACCCGTCAAATACCCATCCCAGAAAACTGCCCAGCAGCACTTTCCAGTGCTGCGCCGTGAGTCCCTGATGCCAGGACGTTGCACTACTCATGCCTGCCCTCCTTTGTCGAGAGTGCGCCGGGATGCGACCCTTTTTCCTTTAGGGTAGCATTATTATTTGCAATGTTCGCGCCAGTTCTGTCACTGCCCAAGGATTCGGAACCATGGAACACCCCACCCAACCTGCCGGCCCCCTGACCGGGCTGCGCGTGCTCGAGCTGGGGCAACTCATCGCCGGCCCCTTCGCCACCAAGACGCTGGGGGACCTGGGAGCCGAGATCATCAAGGTGGAGCCCCCCGGTCAAGGCGACCCCCTGCGCCAGTGGCGCCTCCTGCATGCGGGCACGTCGGTATGGTGGGAAGTGCAATCCCGCAACAAGCAGTCGGTCGCCATCGACCTGCGCCGTCCCGAAGGTCGTGAGGTGGTACGCCGCCTGGCTGCCGAGGTGGACATCCTGGTGGAAAATTTCCGACCGGGGACGCTGGAAGGCTGGGACATGTCCTATGAAGCCCTGTCGGAAAGTAACCCGGGGCTCATCCTGCTCCGCATTTCCGGCTTTGGCCAAACCGGCCCGTACCGCGACCAGCCGGGCTTCGGAGTGGTCGGGGAAGCCATGGGAGGATTGCGCTACCTTAGCGGCCACCCCGGGCAGGTTCCGGTCCGTGTGGGTGTGAGCATCGGAGACACCCTCGCCGCCCTGCACGGCACCATCGGCATACTCGCTGCCCTGCACGAACGGCACCAAAATGGCGGCAGGGGGCAGGTGGTGGACGTGGCACTGTACGAAGCTGTCTTTAACTGCATGGAAAGCCTGTTGCCCGAGTACAGCGCTTTTGACGTGGTGCGCGAACCCGCCGGCAGTGCACTGCCCGGCATCACACCCAGCAATGCCTATCCCTGCCTGGACGGCTGGGTACTGGTAGCCGGCAACGGCGACAGCATATTCCGCCGCCTGATGCAGGCCATCGAACGCGACGACCTGGCACAGGATCCTCGCTTTTCCAATAACGAAGGCCGCAGCCAGCACGCCGCTGAAATCGATGCCGCCATTGGCACCTGGACCCAGACACTCACCATCGCCCAGGTTCTCCAGGCGCTGCAGCAGGCCAATGTGCCGGGGGGGCGCATCTACACAGCCGCTGACATTGCCCAGGACCCCCATTACCGCGCCCGTGACATGATCCTCGCCACGACGACGGCGCAGGGCCTGCCCCTCGAAGTACCCGGCATCGTCCCGAAGCTGTCACGCACGCCCGGAAGCGTGCGACGGCGCGCGCCACAGCTGGGGGAAGACACGGATACCGTGCTGTCTGCCCTGGGCTATGACGCCGCAACCCTCCAGAACCTGCGCAAGATCGGAGTGATCGCATGAGCACGACACCCGTGACCGGGCGCGCCTATCTCAACGAAGTGGTGACGCGCGACGGCTTCCAGTCGGAACCCCGGTTCATTCCCACCGAAGACAAGATTGCCCTGATCGACCTCCTGAGTGGTGCCGGCTACCACGCCATCGAGGTCACCTCCTTCACAAGCCCCAAGGCCATTCCCATGCTGGCAGATGCCGAGGCCGTCATGGCCGGCATCACCCGCCACCCCGCGGTGGAATACATGGCCCTGGTACCCAACCTGCGCGGTGCCGAACGCGCCGCGCGGGCCGGCGTGGATGCCTTCAACCTGGTGATGTCGGTGAGCGAGGCGCATAACCAGGCAAACCTGCGCATGAGCCGCAACCAGTCCCTGCAGCAACTGCAGGAAGTCATCCGGCTCGCTGAAAATGCAGGGATTCCCGTCAACGTCTCCCTGTCGACAAGCTTCGGTTGCCCCCTTGAGGACAGGATCGACCCCGGGGAAGTGCTCACCTGGGGGCAACGATTTGTGGATATGGGCGTGCGGGGCATTTCCTTGTGCGACACCACGGGCATGGCGGACCCCGCCGCTGTCGGCCGGCTGTGCCAGCAGGCCCTGTCCCGATTCGGCGACGTCGAAATTACCCTGCATTTCCATAACACCCGGGGCATGGGACTTGCCAACGTCGTGACCGCCTTGCAGGCCGGCATCCGGCATTTCGACGCATCCCTGGGCGGCCTGGGAGGTTGTCCCTATGCCCCCGGGGCCACTGGCAATATCTGTACGGAGGAGCTTGCCCACATGCTGGCGCTGATGGGGTTCGACACGGGCATGGACCTGGGGCGTCTGCTGGAGGGGGCAGCCCGGGTGGAAGCGCTGGCCGGCAGACCCGTGCCCAGCCAGCTGCTGCGGGCGGGGCCGGTAGACCAGCCTCGACAGGGGGCCTGCAACGGGTAGCCTCTCAGGCCTCTGCCGGCCCTTTCAGCACCCGCCCCAAACTGTCCCGTACCGTCACATGCAGGGGAATGCCTTGGGCCACGCTTTGTCCAACGGTGCAAAAATCTTCAAACTGCTGCAACACGCGCTCCAGATGTTCCAAAGAGGCAGCGGGTACTCCCAAATGCAGTGTCACATGCAACGCCACGACGCGCATCCTGCCTTCCGCATTGCGCCCGATATCGGCCCGGCCTTCACTACGCAACGGCTCGGGAGACTGCTTGAATTTACGCAATGCAAACAACAGGGAATTGCCCAGGCAATTGGCCACGGCGGCCACCAGCAATTGGGAAGGGGTGGGGCCGGCGCCATCTCCCAGGGGAGGGGTTTCGTCCACCAGAAGCGTTGCCGGCTGCGCGTCGAAACGCACCAGGAAACGGTAATCCTGCTGTTGCTCCAGAACGACTTGGGGGGATTGGGACATGTCAGCCTTCCTGGTGCCTCATACGACACCCGGATGCAGTACACCCTCGATCAACTGCTCGAGCTGCGCGGGCGGCAAGGCACCGGAAACCCGTCCCAATTCCTGGCCACTCCGAAACACCACCAGGGTTGGAATGGAACGGATATTGAACCGGGTGCCCAGGGCTGGCTCTGCTTCGGTGTCGAGCTTGGCAAAAATCAGGCGCCCGCCATGACGCTGTGCTGCAGTGGCAAATACCGGGGCAAAGCTGCGACAGGGGCCACACCAGGGCGCCCAGAAATCCACCAGTACCGGCAAGGCGGCCTGCTGCAGAAAACCATCGAGATTCCGGGCGTTCAGCACATGCACCCCATCCAGCAAATGCGCCTTGCAAGCCCCGCACACCGGCTGGTCAGCGAGCCGTTCCGGCGACACGCGGTTGGCGGTCTGACAGTGCGGGCAGGTCAGCAACATCACTTCGGCTGCCCACCCATGTCAATCGCCTTGCCCTGGGAGAGGGAGGTCACGTACGTCACAAGCGCCATCAGCTCATGGCTGTCATAGGCCGGCACGTCGCCCTCCAGGGCCCCGCCCACACAACTGCGAATCTGGTCAGACAGGGTAAACACCCGCCCCGGGCGGGGTTTGTAGCGTGGGAAAACCGTTGCGGCATTCGCAAGGCTTGGTATGGGCTGACCGTCGGGGCGGCGCCCAGGTTCCAACCCGCCGCCCAGGTGGCAGGATTGGCACACGCGTCCATTCCCATTGAACTTGGCCTGTGTAAACAGTTGCTTGCCCTCGGCCACGACTTTTTCCAGTTCGGGGTCGGACAAACCGGCAGCAGGCGCCAGCACACTGACAGCAGTCAGGCCCACAAGCGCAAGAATGGATACGGCGGATGCCTTCAGGAAGGATTTTTTCATGGTGCCTCCAAATCCAGGGGACGGGCCGATAGTGTATCACTCTCTTCCCGCCTCCCGACGGGGCATGTTGCGCATACAATGGCGGACATGGCGGGCACTTACACCATCCTCCTGAGCAATCTTGCCTATGCCCGCGGCATCGGAGGGCAATTTTCCCGTCACGTACGCTACCTGCACCGGCATTTCTATTGCTCCTCCACGGTGCAGCACAGAACGCTGGCACAAATGGGTGCACTGATTGCACAGGAAGATCCTGACTTGTGCTGCTTCGTGGAAATCGACCAGGGGTCTTTCCCTTCCGCCGGCATGAACCAGCTCAAGGTTCTGGCTGGCACCGCTTACCGGCACGGCCACATCGAAAACAAATACGGCAAGGACAGCCGGCTGCGCCGATTTTTCATCACCCGTGGCAAGAGCAACGGATTCATGGCCAAGCAGGCATTCCCCTACGAAACCCTTTTCTTCCGCCATGGCATCAAGCGTCTGGCCTATAAAATCCGCATGACACCAGACCTGACCGTGTATTTTTCACATCTCTCCCTCAACCGGAACGTGCGTGCGGCACAACTGCAGGAAATCCGGCAGTGGATGATGGGCACATCAGGCCACGTGGTCTTCCTCGGCGACTTCAACCTGCTTTCGGGATTATCGGAGCTGACACCGATACTGGAGGGCACCGACATCCTCCTGCTCAACCGCCCCGATACGCCCACGTTCACTTTCCATACCCGCGCGCTGGTGCTGGATATCTGTCTCTACTCACGATCGCTGGCAGGGCACGCCACCCTGAACGTCCTGCCACAGCCTTTCTCCGATCATGCCGCACTGGCACTTCGGGTGACGGTGCCATGAACGAGCTTGGCACCTTCATTGCCACTTATGGCTACTGGGCCGTATTGGCCGGGACCCTGCTGGAAGGGGAAACCGTCTTGCTGGCAGCCGGCTATGCCGCCCACCGTGGGCTGCTGGACTGGCGGCTGGTGATCGTGGTGGCCAGCGTGGGAGGCACTCTGGGGGACCAGATTGCCTTTGCCCTGGGGCGCTGGCGCGGCAGTGCCCTCCTCTCCCGTTTTCCGTTCCTGGCGCGACAGGCACCCTCCCTTCACCGCCTGCTGGAGCGCTACCATCTGTCACTCATTCTGGTCATCCGTTTCCTTTACGGGTTGCGCATTGCCGGCCCCATGATGTTGGGCACCACCCGTCTGGGCTTTTTGCGTTTTTCCGCGCTCAACGCCATTGGCGCCGTGCTGTGGGCAATCATCGTCACCGGCCTGGGTTATTCGTTCGCATTGGTCCTGGAAAACCTGGTGAGCCACGTGGAACGTATCGAACAGGAAGTGCTCGTCGGCATTCTGGCCACAGGCGTGGCTTTCGGGTTGTGGCGGAGCCTGGGCCACCGGCATCGCAAGAATACCCCCCCTCCCCGATAACCCCTACCCTGCTCCCAATGTCATTACTGAATGTCACTTTTCCCCTTCCCCTCCTGGCGCTTGAACACGGCGCCCTCGTCCTGGGGGGATTGCTGCTCTACCTGCTCACCACGCGCATCGGGCAACAGCGACGGCCTCCGTCCTCGGCAGTATCCTGGGTGTTGTTGATCGCCCTGCTGCCGTATCTGGGAATTCCCCTGTTTCTTCTGTTTGGCACCCGGAAATTTGTCCGGCCACCCCGCAGGCGTTCGCCGCACCCACTCACCACGCTTGCCCCATTGGCGGGACACTGGGCCACGGGGCTGCTGGCGGCCATACATGTGCCGCCACCACGCCACAACCTGGCCATCACGTTTCACGAAGACGGGGAGGCTTCGCAGCAGGCCCTGTTCCATTTGATTGCCCGGACGCAACGGGATCTGGCCGTATGCAGCTTCCTCCTGGCCTCCGATGCCTTCGGCTGGGCAGTGGGCGATGCGCTGATCCACAGTGTGCAGCGGGGGGTCAAGGTACGCCTGCTGCTCGATGCGCTGGGCGACCTGCGCTGGTCACGCCGTCAGGTCACCCGGCTCCAGGCTGCCGGGGTTGAAGTGCGTTGGTTCATGCCCCTGCTGCACAATCCGCTCCGGGGTCGCCTCAATCTGCGCAACCACCGAAAAATGCTGATTTCTGACGGTCGCCACCTGTGGAGCGGGGGCCGTAACCTGGCCGCGGAATATTTCGTGGGAAAGCGCCGACACGCCGCCTGGGTGGACCTGAGTTTCGTCGCGGAAGGTGAACTTGCCGGGCAGGCCCGGCAGTTATTCGAACATGACTGGCAAACCGTCAATGGCCTCCATCCGGTTCGCCCGTTGCCCGCGGGCCCCTCCCCAACCGCAACCGGCCCCTTGGCGCAACTGATCCCCTGTGGCCCCGACATGGCAGACGATACCCTCTACGATCTCCTGCTGACGGCTTCCTACCAGGCGCAACAACGCCTGGTGGCGGTTACGCCCTACTTCGTCCCGGATGATGCCCTGCTGTCCGCCTGGACCCTGGCTTGTCGGCGCGGCGTATCCTTCACGCTATTGCTGCCCCGGCGTTCCAATCACCGCCTGGCCGACGTGGCGCGCGAGCCCGCCTTGCGCGAACTGGCGGCGGCCGGCGCTGAAATCCTGTTGTACCCGGGTATGTTGCATGCCAAGGCCTTCCTTGTGGACGACACCCTGGCCCTGTGCGGCTCGGCCAATCTGGATGGGCGCAGCCTGTTCCTCAATTTCGAGTTGATGACCGCATTCTATGGTCCGGCAGAAATCCGCTGGCTGTCAGACTGGGTGGGGCGACGCGCGGAAAAGTCCGCCCATTACCGCGCCAGCAACCCGGGCCTGGCGCGCGGCCTCCTGGAAGGCATAGTGCGCACGGTGGGCTACCAGTTGTAGCCGATCACCCCAAAAGCTCGGCGAAGTACGCAATCGTCGCCTTCAACCCGTCTTCGAACGACACCCTGGGTTGCCACCGGATCATGTCCTGTGCCAGCGCGATATCGGGCTGACGTTGTCGCGGATCATCCTGCAGGGCTGGTACATGGATAATCCTGGAGTGCGATCCGGTCAGGGCAATGACCTGTTCCGCCAGTTGCCGCATGGACACTTCATGGGTACTGCCCAGGTTGATGGGGCCCGTGAATTCCCGTGGCAGTGACATGACGCGCATCATGCCGTCGACCATGTCATCCACATAGCAGAAGGAGCGCGTCTGCAAACCATCCCCAAATATCGTGAGGGGATCCCCTTTCAGGGCCTGCACGATGAAATTGGAAATGGCCCGCCCATCGTCAGGCTGCATGCGAGGGCCATAGACGTTGAAGAGCCGGGCAATCTTGATGTCCACCCGATGTTGGCGGTGATAGTCGAAAAAAAGCGTTTCAGCACAACGTTTGCCCTCGTCATAACAGGAGCGCAGGCCGATGGGGTTGACCCGCCCCCAGTAAGACTCCGGCTGGGGATGCTGTTCGGGGTCGCCATACACTTCGCTGGTGGACGCCTGGAATATCCTGCCTTGTACACGCTTGGCGAGCCCCAACACGTTGATGGCGCCATGCACGCAAGTCTTGAGGGTCTGGACGGGGTCCTGTTGATAGTGCACGGGCGATGCCGGACAGGCCAGGTTGTAGATCTGGTCCACTTCCACGTAGAGGGGAAGGGTCACGTCATGGCGAACAAGTTCGAACCGCGGATGCGCGAGTAGACTGGTGATGTTGCGTTTGCTGCCTGTGTAAAAATTATCCACGCAGATCACTTCATCACCCCGGGACAGGAGTTGCTCACACAGGTGCGACCCCAGAAAACCGGCTCCACCAGTCACCAGTATGGACTGGGGCGCACTCATGACCGGCTCCCCGACGACACCGCCGGCCTGGCGCTTTGCCGCAGCAGGTGGGGCGGCAGCCCCTGTCCCATGGAATGTTCATAGCGCAAGGCAGCCCTGGAGGTGTTGTAAGGAATGCCAAGGGCGCTCCTCACGGCGCGTTCCAGATCGTTTCTGGCCACCACGATCTCCTCTGCCTCCAGATGATCGGTAAACACATAGGCGCGGTAACCGCCTTCCGGATCGCCCTTGTAATAGTCGGCCGTGACGGCATAGTCCAGTTCATAGGCATGCAGGCGATCTCCCGTGCGCGGGTGGGTATAGGTCCAGATGCCGGGCTTGTCGGGATGGGGTTGCGCCAGATCGTAATAGGGCGTTCCCGGATAGGTCGTGATGACGGTACAGTCAAAATCGTCCACCTGCATCTGAATGAGCCAGCGACGCACATCCTCGATGGTATGCATGGATTCGCCCGGGTGCCCGATGGACATCAGTGCCTTGACTTTCAATCCGAACTTGCGGGAAATTTCGATGACCCGGGTATTGTCCTCCAGGGTCGCGCGCTTTTCGATGTTCTCCAGAATGCGGGCATTGGCTCCTTCGAAACCGCACAACAACCAGCGAAACCCGGCATGCCACATGGCTTCGGCCTGCTCCTCGTCAAAAAGCTCGGCCTTGATGAAACCCCGCAGCCTGAACTCAACCCCCAGACGCTCTTGCAGCCGGGCAATCTGCCGCATCAGTTCCACCACATTCTTGTTCACATTGAGCTCATCGTCGTAGAACATGAACCCGGTATAACCATAGGTTCTGTACAACCCTTCGATTTCCGAGACGATGGACTCGGCGCTGCGCTTGCGCACCAGGCGCAGGCTCCTGGCGTTCCGGCCCCCACAAAACCCGCAATAAAAAGGGCAGCCCAGCTGGGCAATCAGACTGGTGGCCGGAAAACCGTCGATGGCATAGCGATAGCTCGTCATGTCCACCAAGTGGCGCGCAGGCTGGGGCAACCGTTCGTATTGGCCATCACTGAGGAAATAGGGCCCCCGGTGATCATCCCCGTCCACGACTTTGGGACAGTCCGGATCAAACACAGCCAGCACGGCCAGTTCACCATCTCCTGACACGAGCACATCAAAACTGGATTCCAGCAACGCCACCGCTTTCCCGGCACGGGTCGTGCCGGCCTGCCCCCGCTGCAATTCCAGCTTCCTTGCGGAATATGCCAGGGTCACGTGCGGCCCGCCCAGAACGATCCGCTGCTGCGGGCAGGTTTCCCGGATGCAACGCAGGATGTTCATGACATTGGGAAGTTGGGGTGTGGTCGCGGTCAGCCCCACCCAATCATCCCGGCGCTGCAGCAAGTGTGCCCGCACCGCATCGAGGTAATTCCCCACTCCCGAGAGATCCAGCACACTCACGTGGACGCCGCAGGATTCCAGTGATGCTGCCACCCGCAGCACCCCCAGGCTCACGAACACGCGCTCATCCAGCAAAAAAGGGGAAGGCGGAATGATGAGGGTCACCGCCCGTCCCGGACCCATGACGGGCCCGATCTCAGGACGTTGCACGGGCTCTTTTCTCTGCCAGCAGTTGCACCAGATGTTCCCCCAAGGTTTCGGCCCGCCCCAGGAACAGACGTTTCACTGCATTGTCGGCGGCAAGCCGGTCCCGAATGCGGGCCCGTTCCTCGTGGTTGTCCACCAGGCGCACGGCTGCGGCCACGAAGGCTTCCGTACTGCCGGCAATCAGCCATTCTGGCAGACCCGCCCGCAAGAACAGGCCGTGGTCCACATGTTCGCACACTTCGTCTCCGGTACGACAGACTCCCGCGAGGCAGAGGGTCAGCACGTCCACGACGCCGTTGCCATTTCCAAAGGGAAAGGGACTGAGGAACATGTCGCATTTTCCGATGACTTCCATGTACTGCGCATAGTCCAGATGCGGATACACCACGGCCGCATCCCCCAGGACACCGCCAATCACCTGCCGCACCTGGGCCCAAACCAGGCCGTCCGTCAGCCCCACCAGAAAATGGAACTGCACCGGGGTTTCGGTACGTCGCGCAATGCTCTGACAGGCGGCCAGGAACCCCGGGTTGAGTTTCATCAAACTGCCCGGCACCACGATCCTCACCTGGCCGGGATGCCGGCGGATGACCGCATTCAGGCGACCGGGCAGCCTCGAGGAAGGCACAAACGGCAGGCTGGCGGGAGGCAGGCACAGCAACTTCTCGCTGAAACAGGAAGCCTTCCCCAGGAAGTCCTGCTCGATGATGAAATAATCCATCCCGGCAGAATGGGAAGTGGCGGGATGCCCGAAGGCAAACATCTGCAGCGGGGCAAGCCGCATATTTGACGCGTAGATGGTGGCAAGCGTCATGCCCAGGCTGGGAATGAAAAAGATTTCAGGCGCGTGTTGCTGCGCCAAGGCCCGCAATTGCTGGAGCTGAAGACGCAGTTCCTCTTGGGGGAGCGGCACGAACTCGTCAAACACAGCCTTCCCCACGTCATCCACCATGGACTCGAAACCAGCCGCCACCAACCTGAAATGCAGGCGCAGTGCCCGCAGCGCCACGGACAACACGCGATAGACCGAGTGCGCTGCCGTGAACCACTCCAGCAGCAGGAGGATCACCGGCTTTTCCCGGGAAACCGCGGGGAGCGGGACCGGCAAGTCCTCCAGCCCGCTTTCCGCCAGCTTGCGGCGGATCAATACGTTGATGGCGCGTTTGATGTCATGTTTTTGCGGCAGGTCGGCATAGGAACAATGCATGTACACATCGTGCAGGATCGACGTCGGCAACAAATCCACGTCTGCGATGCCCTCGAGGCGTGCGGGGAGCCAGCCCAGCAGGGTTTCCCGCTTCCCATGGGAGGCCGGGGATCCGGTGAATCGCGTGGACATGAGGGCAAAGGCCAGGGCCGCTGCCAGCACCGGATTGTAATTCCAGAGGGCATCGATATCGAGCACGATCTCGGATTCGGCAGTGTAGAGCAGGCAAAACTTGACCACCGTCCTTTCATCGCCCAATACCAGGGATGACAGGTCATTGCCATTGATATTGAGGGAACGGATCACATGATCGGCATTGCGGTAGGCAGACGTGGCAAAAATCACCGACAGCCAGCGTTGCCAGACGATGAGCTGCGAAAAACCGTTAGGGCTGAGATAAAACGACGGGTCGGAGAACAGCGCCGAAATCGCGCCGGCCAGTCGGGTGGCGATATGGATATCGGCATCCTCGGGTCGAACCGATTCCAGCAGGGTATAGGAGAAATCCTCACCCCATCGGCCCAGTTGTGCATCCAGTCCGGAAAGGAGTTGTTTGAGCTGGAGGGCGGATTCTTCCTGCTGACGGGAATAGGCAAGATACTCGAAATGTTCTAGTGAAAATACCACAGAGTTTTTGGCACTAAGGTTCGGCGATGTGCCAATTGTATCAAGTTATTTCAAAGCGGCATGCGGCTATTTTGCATGCCCAGATCACGGATTTGAAACCTCAGCCGCTCATGGATTGCAGCGACCACTCCAGGTCGTCTTCGCGCATCCTGCTGCCAAAACCCTCGATGTAATAAACACCACTGCTGCGACGCATTGCCCAGCGCCCTATTTCCGGCACGAACCAGAGGGTTTCCATCCGCTCGCTGGAAAGGCGGTAATAGAATTCGTGGCTCTGGAAGCGGATGTGATTGAAGAACTTGAGCGTTCTGAACGTGCCGGCCCCCACGACGAGATCTTCCCATCCCAGGACTGTCATGGAGAGTCGCCAGTCGAAAAGAGAGCCTTTCAGGTCGGGAATCTCATATCGGGTGTAATAGTCACGGTTCCAACCCGTCTTCAATTCCTGAGGCCACAACGGGAGCGCGCTGGAAAACGTCACCATGGGGGTCCAGTGCGGATCCTGCAGGATCATGCCCCAGGGGCCCTGGATTTCTTCCTCCCGGAAGGGACCCGCATGCCCGCTGACCCTTCCGATGCGGATTTTATCCCCTACGGACAGCACGGTCTCGGTCAGTGAGTCGATCGGCTGCCCGTTGAAGACGTTGCGTACGCCGTAGGTCCAGGTTTGTCCCAGCTTGGGCGGACGCACAGGGGGAACAACGACAGGGTCCGGACGCGACCGCCCCAGGGGTGCAGGTAGCGGGGTCACGCAACCGGCCGACAATGTCGCCAGCCACAGGATCAGCTGCCTGCGTCCCATACGCACAGGGACGTCGGATGGCTCCGGTTCTCCGGCGAAATCTCCAGGCAATCGCAAGAATTCCTCCCGACAGGACGGCTGGGTCGCCGTTTCGATGCACTTGCCGCATTTGAACATATCGCCTTCCGGCCAGGCAATCCTCTGCCCGGCACTGGGTTGTCCAAAAGAGAAAAGTGGTTAGGAACAGCCCCGGAAACGGGCCAATATTTTATGAAAAAACACTTTAAGTTTATTATTTATATTATTGATTATAATATATTTATGGTGGGTCGTGCTGGACTCGAACCAGCGACCAAGGGATTATGAGTCCCCTGCTCTAACCGACTGAGCTAACGACCCGCGACAATCAATTCTCGTTGTTGTCGATAAAGCTGCGCAGCCGTTCGGAACGGGAAGGATGCCGCAATTTGCGCAGTGCCTTGGCTTCGATCTGGCGAATGCGTTCACGGGTCACGTCGAACTGCTTGCCCACCTCTTCCAGGGTATGATCCGTGTTCATCTCGATGCCAAAACGCATGCGCAGCACCTTGGCCTCGCGCTGCGTGAGGGAATCCAGAACATCCTTGGTGGCATCGCGCAGGCTCGCATAGAGGGCCGAATCGGCCGGTGCGATGGTGGTGGTGTCTTCGATGAAATCCCCGAGATGGGAGTCATCGTCATCCCCGATCGGGGTTTCCATGGAAATTGGTTCCTTGGAAATCTTGAGGATCTTGCGGATCTTTTCTTCCGGCATTTCCATGCGGCGCGCCAGCTCGGCCGGGTCAGGCTCCTGCCCGGTTTCCTGGAGGATCTGGCGTGAAATGCGGTTCATCTTGTTGATGGTTTCGATCATGTGCACCGGAATGCGGATGGTACGCGCCTGGTCCGCAATGGAGCGTGTGATGGCCTGGCGGATCCACCACGTGGCATAGGTGGAAAACTTGTACCCGCGCCGGTATTCGAATTTGTCCACGGCCTTCATCAGTCCGATATTCCCTTCCTGGATCAGGTCGAGGAATTGCAGGCCACGGTTGGTGTACTTCTTGGCGATGGAAATCACGAGTCGCAGGTTGGCCTCGATCATCTCGCGCTTGGCGCGGCGGGCACGGGCCTCGCCAGTGGACATCTGACGTGCGATCTCCTTGAGGTCCTTGATGGGAATGCCCACTTCCTTCTGCAGGGTGATCAGGTTTTCCTGCTGCTCCACGATGGCATGCTTGAAACGCCCCAGGACCGTGCTGTAGGCCTTGCGCGAGGCCATTTCCTCGGTCACCCACTTGAGATTGATTTCATTGCCGGGGAAGGACTTGATGAAATGGGCACGCGGC
>JAKBAT010000095.1 GCA_021808815.1 Pseudomonadota bacterium | reverse complement strand
GCTGTTAGCGCACAGGGCACTATCCGGCAGTGTTCCCGGGCCGCGGCCGGCAATGCCTCCCGCAAGGCAACCAGGGCGGCTTCGCGCCGGGCGGAGAGCGCGAGGTGGGCACCCCGGGCCGCCAGCTCCCGGGCGACTGCGGCCCCGATGCCGCTGGAAGCCCCCACCAGCCATATCCGTCGTCCGGTCCAGTGGGAAATGGGGGGGTTCAGAGGGGGCAGGAGGGGCATGGGGGGGTCACCGAATCGGGAAACGCGTTTTACCCGATTGGGTTAGAATGGCGGCACCCGAATCAGGACTGTTTCTGCCATTATAACGATTCAACACCATGACCACATTGATGACCCTTACGACTGAAACACGGGACATTCCCATCGTGGCGCCGGAGGCGCCCTTTCCCGGACGCAAAACGGTACGCGGCTGGCTGCTGCCCCTGTGCAGCAAAAGCACGGTGCTCCCGTTGCTCCTGCTGGCCTTCGACTTTGCGCTTTTCTTTGGTGCGATTGCGGCGACTGTCCTGCTGACCCCGGCCTGGGCCAAAATCGGCATGGGACTGGTGGCCGGATTCATCATCGGCCGCCTGTTCATCCTGGGACATGATGCCTGCCACCAGAGCTTCACGCCCCACCGCCGCCTCAACCGGGTGCTGGGCCGGCTCGCCTTCCTGCCTTCCCTCACCCCTTACAGTCTGTGGGACATTGGCCATAACCTGGTGCACCACGGACAAACCAACCTGAAGGGGTTCGATTTCGTGTGGGCCCCGTTTTCCCTCGAGGAATTCCAGGCCCTGTCGCCCACGCGGCGCATCCTGGAGCGCATTTACCGCAGCGGATGGCTGCCGGGGCTCTACTACTTCATCGAAATGTGGTGGCTGCGCATGTATTTCCCCAACAAGACCTACATGGGGGCCCGCCGTCCGGCGTTTGTCTGGGATGGTCTGCTGGTTTCGGTGTTTGCCGTGCTCTGGATCGGCCTGTTGGCATGGGCGGCCCAGTATTCGCAGCAGTCGATGGTACTGACGATCGGTGCGGGGTTCCTGGTGCCGTTCGTGTTCTGGAACTTCATGATCGGGTTCGTGGTTTACGCGCATCATACCCATACGGCCGTGGCCTGGTATGACAACAAGGCCGAGTGGACGCGTGCCCAGCCCTACGTGACCACCACTGTCCACCTGATTTTCCGTTTCAGGGTCGGGGCGCTCATGCATCACATCATGGAGCATACGGCGCACCACCTGGACATGGGCATTCCCCTGTATCGCCTGAAGGAAGCCCAGAAGTTCCTGGAAGTCCACCTGCCTGGGCGCATCATCGTCCAGCCATTCTCCTGGCGCTGGTATTTCAAGACGGCCCAGCTGTGCAAGCTCTACGATTTCCAGGCGAAGCGCTGGCTGGATTTCCATGGACATCCCACCAGCCCCGCATTGGCCGCCGCACACTGAGCAGGCCCCTGCCTTTGGCCTGAATGCCGAGGGCAGGGCAGCGTGATTCCTGAGCCACGGCTCAGGGCATTTCTGGAAGCGACTCCCGACGCTTTTTTCGTGCACGATGTGACAGGTCGCATCACCGATGTCAATCGCAAGGCCTGCACGCTTTCCGGCTATACCCGGGAAGAGTTGCTGGGCCTGCATATCCTGGACCTGGAGCAGGATTTCGACCTGGACCGTGCGCGACAGCTGTGGCTGGGCGCCCAACCGGGCGAAGGGCTCTCCTTTTGCGGCACCCATCGCCGCAAGGACGGCAGCCGTTTCCCGGTGGAAGTGCACATGAGCGTCTACGAAGAGCAGGGAGAGCGGGTCGTGCTGGGCCTCGTGCACGACATCTCGCAACGTGTGGAAACAGAAGGGTTGCGGGAGCGGCAGACCCGCCTGTACCACGCCTTGAGTGAAATCAACCAGGCCATCGTGCGCATGGACGAGCGCAGCAAGCTTTTTCCGCTGGTCTGCCGCGTGGCGGTGGAATATGGCGGCATGAAAGTGGCCTGGATCGGCGAACGCCTTCCCGGTTCTGACCGCATCTGCCCGGTGGCCAGTCACGGCAATGGCCTGGAATACGTGCAATCCCTGGTGGTCTCCCTCGATGCCGCCATTCCCGAAGGGCGCGGCCCCACGGGGACGGCCTGGCGCGAACGTCGCAACGTGGTGATCAACCGTTTTCAGGAAAGCCCCATGGGAGCGCCGTGGCGCGAGCAGGCCCGGCGTTACGGCTGGGGTGCCGTGGGCGCGTTCCCGATCCTGCAGGCACGCCTGCCCGTGGCGATGCTGGTGGTGTACCACGAGCATCCGGATGCTTTCGACGAAGACATGGTGCGCCTGCTGGATGAAATGGCCCATGACATCTCGTTTGCAGTGGACAATTTCGATCGCGAACAGCAACGCCACGAGGCCCTCGCGCAGCTGAAGGAAAGTGAAGCGCGCTTACGCCTGACGCTCGAAGCCACGGGCATCGGGGTGTGGGACTGGGACATGCAGCGCGACGAATGGTACGCCACTCCGATCTATTTCCAGATGCTGGGTTATGCTCCCGATGCTGCCGGGCAGAACCGGGACGTGTGGGGGGGCCGCACCCATCCGGAGGACGCGCCTTTCGTCGTGCAAAAAATGCACGAAGTGCGGGATCAGGGACAGGCGGGTTTCGACATCTCCTCCCGTTTTCGCCATGCGGATGGCTCCTACCGCTGGATCAACAGCATCGGACGGGCCGTGGGTTTCGACGACGCGGGGCGGGCCGTGCGCATGCTGGGCCTGCAGATCGACATCACCTCACAGCGGGCCATGGTGGAAGCCCTGCGCCTGAGCGAGGAAAAGTTCTCCAAGGTGTTTTCCACCCTGCCCAACCCCGTGTCCATCACCCGGCTGGAAGACGGCCTGTTTGTGGACGTGAACGCGGCCTGGTGCCGCTTCACGGGCTACTCGCGCGAACAGGCACTGGGGCGCACTTCCCTTGAGCTGGGCGTCTGGACGGACGCCGCGGTTCGTACCGGGCTGGTGGCGGAGATCCGGCGCAACGGACGCGTCCGTGATTTCCCCGCCACGGTCAATGCGCAGGACCATGTGGCGGCCTGCCTCATTTCAGCAGAGACGATCCGTATCCAGAATGAAGACCATCTGGTGCTGGTGGTCCAGGACGTGACGGAGAAGCAGCGCTATGACACGCTGGTATGGAAGCAGGCCAATTTCGACCTGCTGACCGACCTGCCCAACCGCTACATGTTTTATGACCGGCTCGACCAGTCCCTCAAGAAGGCGCACCGGGATGGCGAAGTGCTGGGGCTGCTGTTCATCGACCTGGACCGCTTCAAGGAAGTCAATGACACCCTGGGGCACCATGTGGGCGACCTGCTGCTGGTGGAAATGGCCCGGCGCATCCAGAAATGCGTGCGCGCAACGGATACCGTGGCACGACTGGGCGGGGATGAGTTCACCGTGGCCTTGCCGCAGGTGCACGACGCGGAACAGGTGGAGAAAATCGCCCAGCATATCCTGGAGCGCCTGGCCGAACCGTTCACCCTGAATGAGTCCCTGGGGCAGGTGTTCATTTCGGCCAGCATCGGCATCACGCTCTATCCCCTGGATGCACAGGACGTGGACCAGATGCTCAAGAATGCCGACCAGGCCATGTATGCCGCCAAGAGGGCCGGCCGCAACCGCTTCAGTTTTTTCACCCCTTCCCTGCAGGACATGGCCGAATACCGCCTGCAGATGCACAACGACCTGCGCCTTGCCCTCGAACAGGGCCAGTTTGAAATGCATTACCAGCCCATCGTGCACTTGCAGGAAGGCACGGTGTTCAAGGCCGAAGCCCTGTTGCGCTGGCATCACCCGAAACGTGGCCTGGTCAGTCCGGAGGAGTTCATCCCCCTGGCGGAGGAAACCGGGGTGGTCCTGGAGATCGGCGACTGGGTGTTCCGCCAGGTGACGCTCCAGATGCAGCGCTGGCAGGCCGCACATCCCCAATTGCAGGTGAGCGTCAACATGTCGCCCCTGCAGTTCCAGGGGGATGGCATGCAGGTCCAGGAATGGCTGGCGTGCTGGCACGAGGCAGGATTGTCCGGGCAACAGCTCGTGATCGAAATCACGGAAGGACTGTTGCTGGGGGCCGATGAGGCGGTGACCGACAAGCTGCGGCAGCTCCATGCCACCCATGTGGAAATTGCCATCGACGACTTTGGCACCGGGTACTCCTCCCTGTCCTACCTCAGCCGCTATCCGGTCAACTATCTCAAGATCGACAAGGTGTTCGTGCGCAACCTGGTCCAGGACGCCAGTAGTCGCACCCTCTGTGAAGCCATCATCGTGATGGCGCACAAGCTTGGTTTGCGGGTCGTCGCCGAAGGCATCGAAAATCGCGAGCAGCGGGATTTCCTGGTGGCGACCGGTTGTGATTACGGGCAGGGGTACTATTTCTCCCGACCGATGCCGGAGGCGGGCTTCATTGCGGTGCTCGCGGCGGGGCCGTTCAGGGTTTGATGCCGCCGGCGAACGCCAGCCCCTGGCTGGAATTGTCACAGGAAAGGGAGTATGGTGAAACCTGTGATGCCGTTCCTGTTTTCAAGGAGTCTGACATGTCCGCGAGTCCGGAAGATCTGCTGAAAACCCAACAGGAACATCTGGAACGCCTCATGAGCCTGTCCAAGGTATTGCTGGACAGCACGGAGAAAGTTTCCGAAGCGCAGATCACCTCCCTGCGCAGCCAGATCCAGTTCCTGCATGACCATGCGGCCCGCCTGGTGCAAGCAAAGTCGCCGCGCGAATGGGCCGAGCTGCAGGCGGCCTACCTGAGGCCCCTGAGCGACGAAGCCCAGGCAGAAGCCTCCAGAACCTATGCCATTTCGCGGCAAACTGCCGAAGACATCGCCGGGATCATGGAAAACCAGATCAATGCCTTCAATCATGAGGTCAACGAAGCGTTCGGACTGTTTGCCCAGCATTGGCCGCAGGGACAGGACTCCCTCAATGCCGCCTTTCATTCCCTGATGGCGGCGGGCAACAAGGCCTATGCTTCGGTGCACCAGTCCATGCGGCAAGCCACCGACCTGGCAGAATCCAATGCCCGGGCCCTGCGGGCCTCATTCCAGAAGCAGCCCTGAACGCGCTTACCCCACCGGCTTCCTGGCGGCGGGCATTTGCACGGGAGCCCCAGCCGCTTTCCAGGCGCCGAAACCGCCCTCCATATGGGCCACACGGGGCATTCCCATGTCCATCAAAGTTTTGCCGGCCAGCGCGCTGCGCCATCCGGCTGCACAGAACAGGATGAATTCGCGCGGTTCTCCGAACACGGGCTTGAAATAAGGGGATTCGGGATCCACCCAAAATTCCAGCAGGCCTCGCGGGGCATGGAAGGCGCCGGGCACGGTTCCCTCCCGTTCCAGTTCGCGGACGTCGCGCACGTCCACCAGTTGTACTTGCGGATCGGAGAGCCGGGCCAGGATTTCCGGCACGCTGTAGGTTGGTACCAGGGTTAGGGCCTCCTGCACCAGGATCTTGTAACCTCGTTTCATGGCGGTTTCCGGGAAAGGGTTGCGGGAAGATGATTTTAAAGCGGCGGGAGGCAATAAAAAAGGCGACGGAAGGTCGCCTTTGAAGCCATTACCCCCGGAAAACGGGGGGCAAAAGCCCGATTACTTCTTGGCTTCTTCCTTTTTCTCTTCTTTCTTTTCAGCTTTCTTTTCAGCCTTTTTCTCTTTCTTGGCTTTCTTTTCGGCTTTCTTCTCTACTTTCTTTTCTTCCTTCTTGGCGGCTTCCTGCTTGGCAACCGGGGCGGCAGCAGGTGCGGGAGCATCAGCCGCGAAGGAGGTTGCGGTAAAAGCAGCCAACAGAGCAGCGATCAGAGCGGAACGGAACATGGTGGTTTTCCTTTTAATAAGTGAATCACGATTGGGATAACCCCAGCAGGGGTGCAGTATCATAACAGTTTTCCAACGGCAATGAACTGTATGCCATCAACGTCCCGGCGCCACTTCGGTTGACATATTTCGTAATGGGCGGGGAGGTTTATCCGTGCAGGCGGCTGTTTCGGGGGACGCCGCTCATCAGGTATTCCATCTGGTCGGCGAGGATGCGGCGGTTCTTGAGGATGAAATGTTCGTACCGGTTGGGCGCATACGGGACATAGAGCAGGGACAGCCCGGCTTCCTCCGGCGTACGGTTGGCCTTGCGGGTGTTGCAGCCCCGGCAGGCCGTGACCACGTTGCTCCATTGGTTTTTGCCGCCGCGGGAGACCGGCAGGATGTGGTCGCGCGACAGGTCCCGCACGGGAAAGCGCATCCCGCAATAGGCACAGAGCTGGCGGTCGCGGTTGAACAGCAGGGGATTGGACAGCCCGGGAATGTTGGACAGCAGGCGGGCGCCATGGGCACTGCCTTTGATGGCGATGATGGATTTGGTCTCGATGCGGGAACGCTGGCCGTTGCGGTCCCAGCCGCCGTGGAACGTGGCCACCGGCGCGCCCAGGGACCAGGCCACCATGTGTTTGGCATGGTAGGTGATGGCTTCCTCGATCTCGATCCAGGCTTGGGGCAACCCGGACATGTCCACAGTCAAAACGAACGGTTCCACGTTTTTCTCGCCAATTGAAGACGTTACTGGCCTGGAATTGCCCAGGCCGCGCGCCTGCACTGCACAAATTCTAGCCCAAGCCAGGAGCGCTGCGGGGAACTCCTAAAGTTTTTTCGACTTTTTTGGGAAGAATCCAT
>JAKBAT010000006.1 GCA_021808815.1 Pseudomonadota bacterium | reverse complement strand
CCTCCGCCCGCGCTCGTGGCAGGCGCAATACGAGCTTGCTGCGGTGCGGCAACCAGATGCCCTCCCCCTGGTCGTGACCGCGCAAAGGTAACAGCCCCGCCTCAGGTTCCCCGGCGAGCCAAGGCAGCACCCGGCAGATGCCCTCCCAGAGCGGGCGGGCGTAACAGGAGGGCACAAAGCGGCCCTGCAGGGAAAAGGCGAAGTCGACCATCCCGCTCACGTCGCAGGCCTTTGCGCGGCGGCCCATTGCTGCAGTACCGCACTCAGGGCGCCGGCCGTCAGCGGGTCGATATCGAAAATCGTGAAGCGCTTGCCTTCACGAATGCGCAGCCGCAGCAGCGGCATGCCGCCTTGCACATGTTCGATTTGCTGCACTTCGATTTCCTGTTGGCCAAGGGGCACCGTGAAACGGGCCAGTTCGATGATTTCAGCCATGGTCGTGATTCCTGGTCAATGCGTCTATAGCCTGGTGAGGGGGGATGGGACATAACCCATCAGGAAACGGGTTCCCCCCCCATTGGGGTTATTTAATGTCGCGGTGAGTTCAGTGATGATGGCATATAAGTGGCAAATTTTCGAATTGCCTGAAACGTCGTAAACCGGCAGTCATCCCGCCCCGCCGGGATTATAGACAAGTACAAGGAGGAGACATGGCCAAGAAAATGTATGACACGCCCAATCTTGACGAGCTCGAGTCTGGGCCGTGGCCCAGCTTCGTGACCGGGCTCAAGCGCCTGGCCCAGGACAAGGACCAGATGGTGGATTTGCTGGGACAGCTGGAAACCTCGTACAAAACCAAAAAAGGTTACTGGAAAGGCGGGACGGTGGGCGTTTTTGGTTATGGCGGTGGTGTCATTCCCCGCTTCACCGAACTGAAGGATGAAAACGGCGCTCCCGTCTACAAGGATGCCGCCGAGTTCCACACCTTGCGCGTGATGCCTCCTCCCGGTATGCACTACAACACCGATGTGCTGCGCAAGATGTGCGACATCTGGGAACGGCACGCTTCCGGGCTGATTGCGTTTCACGGGCAGTCGGGCGACATCATGTTCCAGGGCGCTACCACCGAGAACGTGCAGAAGGCTTTCGACGAGATCAACGAACTGGGTTTCGACCTGGGAGGGGCGGGCCCGGCGGTGCGCACCTCCATGTCCTGCGTGGGCAGCGCCCGTTGCGAGCAGTCCTGTTACGACGAAGCGCGCGCCCATCGCACGGTGGTCAACAATTTTCTGGATGACATCCACCGCCCTTCCTTGCCCTACAAGTTCAAGTTCAAGTTTTCCGGATGCCCCAACGATTGCATGAATTCCATCCAGCGCGCCGACATGTCCATCATCGGGACCTGGCGCGACAACATTCGTACTGACCATGCCATGGGCAGGGAATGGTTTCGCAAACAGGGCCTCAACCGGCTCGTGAATTCCGTGGTGTCGCGCTGCCCCACCCATGCCATTCGCGTCAAGGATGCCGGCAAGGCGCGCAGTGATAGCCAATATTCCGCCCTGGAGCTCAACGATACCCAGTCCCTGGAAATCGACAACAAAAGCTGCGTGCGCTGCATGCAGTGCATCAACGCCATGACCGGCGCCCTGGCGCCCGGGAAGGACAAGGGCGCCACCGTACTGGTGGGCGGGAAGCGCACCCTCAAGATCGGTGACCTCATGGGCACCGTGGTCGTGCCCTTCATGAAACTGGAGAGCGACGAGGACTTTGAAAAGCTCGTGGAGCTGGCCCAGAAAATCATCGATTTCTTTGCCGAAAACGCCCTGGAGCATGAACGGACCGGAGAAATGATCGAGCGCATCGGGCTAGTGAATTTCCTCGACGCCATGGAAATCCCCGTGGACCCCAACATGGTGAATTCACCCCGCATGAACCCCTACGTGCGCATGGACGGCTGGGACGAGGAAGTCGCCAGGATCAATGCCCGCAAACTTGCCGTGGGAGGAGAATGACGTGAGCCAGCCCCAACTGCGTCGCCCCGTGGAAAGCGGGGTGCCGGACAACCGCCAGTATTTGCACCCCACACTGCTCAAAAATTACGGCAACTGGAAATATCACGACCGCCCCCGCCCCGGTGTGCTGCATCATGTGTCCCACAGCGGGGACGCCGTGTGGTCGGTGCGCGCGGGGACCCAGCGCCAGATGGACGTGTATACCATCCGCAAGCTGTGCGACATTGCCGACCAGTTTGCCGACGGGCACGTGCGTTTCACCATCCGCTCCAATATCGAGTTCATGGTGGCCGACGAGGCCAAGGTGGCGCCGCTCATCCATGAGCTGGAAGCCAACGGGTTTCCCGTGGGGGGTACCGGCAATTCCATTTCCATGATTGCCCATACCCAGGGCTGGTTGCATTGCGACATTCCCGGCACTGATGCCTCCGGGGTGGTGAAATCGCTGATGGATGAGTTGATCGACGAGTTCCGTCGCGAGGAAATGCCCAACCGCGTGCACCTGTCCACCTCCTGTTGCGAAATCAACTGCGGTGGCCAGGCGGACATCGCCATCATCGTGCAGCACACCAAGCCCCCCAAAATCAATCACGACCTGGTGGCCAACGTATGCGAACGCCCGGCCGTGGTGGCCCGCTGTCCAGTGGCGGCCATTCGGCCGGCCATGGTGAATGGCAAGCCGTCCCTGGAAGTGGATGAGGAAAAATGTGTTTGTTGCGGCGCCTGCTATCCGCCTTGCCCGCCTATGCAGATCAACGATCCGGAACATTCCAAGATCGCCATCTGGGTGGGGGGGAAGAATTCCAACGCGCGCGCTAAGCCCACGTTCATGAAAATGGTGGCCTCCGGCCTGCCCAACAATCCCCCCCGCTGGCCGGAAGTGGCAGCAGTGGTGAAAAAGATCCTGCACGTCTACAAGGAAGACGGCCGTGCCTGGGAACGCCTCTCGGACTGGATCGATCGCATCGGCTGGCCGCGTTTCTTCGAACTGACCGAGTTGCCTTTCACCAAATACCTGGTGGACGACTGGCGTGGCTCCCGATCCACCCTGAATGCTTCGGCCCATATCCGATTCTGAGGCCTTTCCGTGAAATTTGGCATCCTGGTCAACGAAGGACCCTACCAGCATCAGGCAAGCGACAGCGCGTATCTGTTCTGCAAGGCGGCGTTGGCGGCGGGGCACCAGGTTTTTCGGGTGTTCTTCTACCACGACGGGGTGCACAACGCTTCCCGTCTTACCGAGCCGCCCCAGGATGATCGCAATATCGTGACGCGTTGGAGCGCGCTGGCCGAGTCCCACGGGGTCGACCTGGTGGTATGCGTGGCGGCTGCGCTGCGCCGTGGCATCAAGGAGGAGAACCTCGCGCCCGGGTTTCGCATTTCCGGCCTTGGGCAACTGGTGGAAGCGGGCATCCAGGCAGATCGTCTGGTGACTTTTGGAGACTGAGAAGCAGCCATGAGCGAAGAGGGCCGCACCAAAAAATTCATGTTCGTGAACCGAAAGGCCCCTTATGGCACGGTGTACGCGCTGGAATCCCTCGAAGTGGTCCTGATCACGGCCGCATTCGATCAGGACGTGTCGCTGGCATTTCTGGACGATGGCGTTTACCAGTTGCGCAAGGGGCAGCAGACCAAGGGCATCGAAACCAAGAATTTTTCGCCCACATACCGGGCGCTTGAAGGGTATGACATCGAAAAGCTGTACGTGGAAAAGGAAGCGATCGAAGCCCGCGGCCTCTCCGAGGAGGATCTGCTGGTGGAAGTCACGGTGCTGGACCGTCAGGCCCTGGGCAAACTGATGGACGAGCAGGACGTCCTCCTGAGTTTTTGAGCATGGGCCATGTTGCACATCGTCAATAAATCGCCATTTACCCACTCGGCCCTGGACACCTGCGTACAGGTGGGACAACAGGGCGGTGACCTGCTCCTGATCGAGGATGCGGTGTATGCGGCAGTGGCAGGAACTGCCGTGGAAAGGCTCGTACGGCATGCCCTGCAGCGTTTCCGCGTGTTTGCCCTGTCTCCCGACCTGGAGGCGCGGGGCGTGGCGGGGCAATTGATCGAAGGCATCACGCTGGTGGATTACACCGGTTTTGTCGAACTGGTGACACATAACAAAACCTGCCAGTCCTGGTTGTAGCCAGTCGGGCGACGGCATGATTTAACGGAGGAGAAGACAATGCCCAATATCGAAGTCAACGGAAAATCGTACGAAACGGACGAAGAAGGCTATCTGGTCAACCTGGCGGACTGGAACAAGGACGTGGCCGACCACATCGCCCAGACGGAAAACGTCGCCATGACCGACCAGCACTGGGAAGTGGTGGATTTTCTGCGCGGCTACTACGACGAGTACCAGATTGCACCGGCCGTGCGCGTGTTGACCAAGGCCATTGGCAAGAAACTGGGCCCGGACAAAGGAAACAGCCAGTACCTGTACGAATTGTTTCCTTATGGGCCTGCCAAGCAGGCGTGCAAGATCGCCGGTCTTCCCAAACCGACCGGCTGCGTCTAAACGCTGCCCCGTCCAGGGGAACGGTGATGGCATTCCTGTTCTATCTGGCTTTTTGCGTGCTGGTGGGTGGGCTGGCCTGGCGCATGGTCACTTACGCGCGCACGCCAGCCCCGCTCAAGATTCCCACCACCCCGGCGCCCACCACCGTGCCAGGCGTGGTGTTCCGGATGGCACGCGAAGTGCTGCTGTTCGAAAGCCTGTTCAAGGCCAATCTCTGGATCTGGGGGTTCGGCATCCTGTTCCATTTCGGACTGGTCCTCGTGCTCGCACGGCACCTGCGCTACTTCACCGATCCCGTGTGGGGCTGGGTGGTCCTCATCCAGCCTTTCGGCATCTACGGGGGCATGGTGATGGTAGCGGGGCTTGCGGGCCTATGGGTACGACGCCTTGCGGTGGAGCGCATCCGTTACATTTCCACCCCGTCCGACCATCTCATGCTCCTGTTGCTGCTCACCATCGGGATCTCCGGGCTGTCCATGACATTCGGGAGCCATCCGGACGTGGTGGGGGTCAAGCGGTTTTTTGAGGGTTGGCAGACGTTTTCACCCCATCCCCTGCCTGACAGTGCCTTGCTGGTATTGCATCTGATGGGCGTGGCCGTGTTGATGATCATATTTCCGTTCAGCAAGCTGTTGCATGCTCCCGGCGTCTTTTTCTCGCCTTCCCGCAACCAGGTGGACAATCCGCGCGAACGTCGGCATATGGCAGGGTGGGCGGCCCGTTTCGACAAGGAGACGCCCCATGGCTGATACGGTCACAGCACCTCCCTACCGCGTCATTCCCATCGTGCCGGCGCTGAAGCCGGGGGCCATGAAAGATGTGCGCTCCTTCGTGGCCAACGAGAAAATCCAGACGGCCATCGGTTTTCCTGGAAAACTGACCGACGACTGGAAGGAACGGGCGTTGTCCAAGATGGGGGAACTGCTGGGCCAATACCGTTCCCTCAAGGTGTACATGGATGCCTGCGTGCATTGCGGTGCCTGCAGCGACAAGTGCCATTACTTCATCGGCACCCAGGATCCCAAGAACATGCCGGTGGCGCGCCAGGACCTCATGCGCAGCGTGTACCGGCGTTATTTCACGCTGGCCGGGAAATGGTTTCCCCGCCTGGTGGGCGCCCGTGAGCTCACCCGCGAGGTGTTGGACGAGTGGTACACCTATTTCAACCAGTGTTCCGAGTGCCGTCGCTGCTCCGTGTTCTGCCCCTACGGCATCGACACTGCCGAAGTGACCATGGCGGCCCGGGAGATCCTCGACTCGGTGGGTTACGGCCAGAAATATTCCAACGAGATCATCGGCAAAGTGCACAGCATTGGCAACAACCTGGGCCTGCCGGGGCCGGCGCTGCAGGATACCCTGCTGGGGCTGGAAGAGGACGTGAAGGAAGACACGGGCGTGGATGTGCGCTTCCCCATCGATGTAGCGGGGGCGGAAGTGCTGCTGATTACGCCTTCGGCTGATTTTTTTGCCGAACCGCACATCGACAGCCTGATCGGATACGCCAAGGTGTTCCATGCGGCCGGCATCCGCTGGACCCTGTCCACGAAAGCGTCGGAAGCCGGTAATTTTGGCATGTTCATCGGAAATTACGACCAGCTGCGGCGCATTGCGCTGCGGATCCGCGAGGCCGCACTGGAGCTGGGCGTGAAGCGCATCGTGGTGGGGGAGTGCGGCCATGCCTGGCGTGTGGCCTACAGTTTCTGGAACACCCTGACCGGGATCGGTGCCGGCGCCAACGATCCCTTTGCGTTGCAATTGCAGCGCCAGCTGGATGGACGCTATCGCCAGCCCACCCACATTTGCGAACTGACCTGGGACCTGATCGAGCGCGGCGCCCTCAGCTTCGACAAGTCGGCCAACGATGCCTACGTGGTGACGTTTCACGATTCCTGCAATGTGGCGCGCGGCTCGCGCATGGGGGAAACGCCGGGCGGACAGTTCGAGATACCGCGCAACATCATTCGTGCGGTGGCTCACCACTTCGTGGAAATGCCCGAGAACACCATTCGTGAGCAAACCTTCTGCTGCGGTGGGGGCGGCGGGCTGCTCACGGACGACCTGATCGATTTGCGCGTCAAGGGTGCCTTGCCGCGCATGGAAGCGCTGCAGGAAGTGGCCAAAACCCATGGCGTGAATTTTATGGCCACCATTTGTGCCATCTGCAAGGCACAGTTCAGCAAAGTGCTGCCCTATTACCAGTTCGACCGGCGGGTAGTTGGCGGTGTGCACCAGCTGGTCAGCAATGCGATCCAGTTGGGCTTACACCATTAGCGTGCATTCGGAGGTTGTGATGTCAGATACCACAGAAGAGGGCAAAACCCAGCGGACGTTCCGCCGCTACCAGGACGGCGCGGGTCAGTCGACCGCCTGGCGTGACAAGATTTTTCAGGCCAGCTATACCCACAAATGCCCCACCTACATCCAGTCCACGCCCCCCTGCCAGGGCAGCTGTCCGTCCGGTGAGGACATCCGGCGCTACCTGCAGATTGCCCGCGGCATGGAAAAGCCGCCGGCGGGCATGCCCTGGCAGGAATTTGCCTGGCGTGTGCTGACCGAAGCCAACCCCTTTCCGTCGGTGATGGGACGGGTGTGCCCGGCACCTTGCGAATCGGGCTGCAATCGCAATGAAGTGGAAGACCACGTGGGCATCAATTCGGTGGAGCATTTCCTGGGGGAATATGCCGTGGCCCACCAGCTCAAATTCAAGGCGCCCGACAAGGTGAGTGGCAAGAAGGTCGCCATCATCGGGGGCGGGCCGGCAGGTTTGTCCTGTGCGTACCAACTGGCGATGAAAGGCCATGCGGTGACCGTGTTCGACGAGCATGAGTACCTGGGGGGCATGATGCGTTATGGCATTCCCGGGTTTCGCACGCCACGCACCGTGCTCGATGCTGAAATCCAACGCATCCTCGACTTGGGCGTTGCGACGCGCCTGAACTGCCGGGTGGGCCAGGACGTGACGCTGGAGCAATTGCGCAGCGAATTCGATGCCGTGTTCCTGGGCATGGGCGCCCAGTCGGGGCGAGCGCTGCCATCCCCCGACAGCGAGGCCCCCAACGTGGTCACGGCCACGGCATTCCTGCGGGCCTTCAACGACGGTCGCCTCAAGTACGTGGGCAAGCGCGTGGTGGTGGTGGGCGGAGGGGATACCTCCATCGACGTGGCCACGGTGGCGCGCCGCCTGGGGCATATCGAACAGGCCCGCCAGGTGGATACCGAGCGTGCCATCGCCGGACGCCTGGCGCATGATGTGGCCGAAGTATCGGCCCGACGCGGCGCCGAGGTCACCCTCACCACCGTGTTTCCCGTGGACAAGATGCAGGCCAACCGCCATGAAGTGGAACAGGCGCTGGCTGAAGGCATTGCCATTCGCGGCGGCTTGGTACCCGTGGGCATTTCCCGTGGTGACGATGGCCGGGCCACGGCGCTGCACGTAGCCCAGTGCGAGGCCAAGGTGACGGGTGGCAAACTGGAAATCAAGGTGATTCCGGGAACTGAAGAAGCCATTCCGGCCGATCTCATCGTATCGGCCGTCGGCCAGGCCGTGGATTTTGTGGGACTGGAGGAATTCGACAACGGGCGCGGCGCGGTGAGTGCCGACAAAAACTACCAGGTGCAGGGCAAGCCCGGCGTTTATGCCGGCGGCGATGTACTGAAACCTCATTTGCTTACCACGGCCATCGGCCATGGGGCCATTGCGGCCGATGGCATTGACCGGTACCTGGCGGGCGAGGAACCGGAAAAGCGGCCCAAGATCGATGTGCATTCCTTCGACCTGATGCGCAAGATGGTGGAGTCAGGGCTGACGCTTGCTCCCGTGGAGGAGCCCTTGCGAGGTACCGACACGGCTCCGGTGGTACACAACTTCGACAATCGCTCGGGGCGCTACGTGATTCCCCACAGCGACCTGTTCCTGGGGCACTTCAGTTATGTGGCGCGCAACCGGCGCAACGTGACCACCCTCGACCGTGACTCGGCACTGGGCAACTTCGACGAACGCCTTCATGTGCTGAACGAGGCCGAAGCAGTGGCGGAGGCCAAGCGCTGCATGAGTTGCGGCATGTGCTTCCAGTGCGACAACTGCGTGGTCTATTGCCCGCAGACGGCCGTCTTCCGCGTCCCCAAGTCAAAATCCACCGTGGGGCGCTATGTGGATACGGATTACGGCAAATGCATTGGTTGCCATATTTGCCATGATGTCTGCCCCACCGGCTACATCCAGATGGGGCTGGGGGAATAGGCGGCCGCCGTGAAACCTCTGTGCCTCCTGGGGAGAATCCTGCTGGTCATCGGGTGTTGCCTGGTGCTCCCGGCGGGCGCCCATGACGCGATGCCGCCCCTGGACATCGGGCAGGGGGGAAAATGTGTGGACGATCCTGGCTTCATGCGGCTCAACCACATGAAGCTGTTGCTGCAGCAGCGTGATGAAACCGTGCGTCTGGGCGTGCGGGGAGGCCGCTACAGCCTGGCCGGTTGCGTGGACTGTCATGCGAGCAAGGTCAACCACAGCGTGCTGGGCACCGACCGCAACTTCTGCCAGGGTTGCCATACCTATGCGGCCGTGAAGATCGACTGTTTCGAATGCCATTCCAGCCATCCGCGCCCCGCCATGGAGTCACGGCGATGACCGCCCCTGCCGTTCCCCCGCGTCGCCAGTTCCTGTCGCAGGGGGCTGCCCTGACGGCGGCCCTGGCCATTGCGCCGGGGCTGCTGCTCTATGATTTTGCCCGGGCCCGGCCGCCAGGGGAACCGGCATCCAGCGCCGTACGCTGGGGCATGCTGATCGATACCACGCAATGTGACAGCGGTTGCAGTGCCTGTGTGACGGCGTGCCGGAAGGAAAATGCCCTGCCCGAACCGGTGCGGCTAACCGATCCCCAGTGGATTCGCAAGGTGGAACTGGAACAGGAGGGGAGCGGACGCAAGGTGTCGCTGCCCATGATGTGCCAGCACTGTGCCGACCCGCCTTGCGTGGACGTCTGTCCCACGGGTGCTTCCTTCAAGCGCGCCGATGGCATCGTGCTGGTGGACAAGCATCGCTGCATCGGATGCCGTTACTGCATGATGGCCTGCCCCTACAAGGCCCGCTCCTTCGTGCACGAGCCTGTGACCGATCATTCGGGGGCCACGCCGCGCGGGCAGGGGACGGTGGAAAGCTGCACCCTGTGCGTGCACCGGGTGGACCGGGGCGAGATTCCCGCCTGCGTGGAGGCCTGTGCCCGGGAAGGGCACCAGGCCATCCTGTTTGGCAACCTCAACGACCCGGACAGCGCCATTTCCCGGCGCCTGCGCAGCGTGGCGTCCACGCGGTTGCGGGCCGACCTCAACCTGGACCCCGGGGTGGCGTATGAGGGGATCTGATTCATGACGGCCGTCACGGCAACCCGTTCCGGAGAACGCGCCTATTACGGGTGGTTCCTGTTCTGCGCGTTGCTGGCGCTGGTGGGGCTGTGGGCTGCGCATCAGATGGAGTCGCAGGGCCACGTGATCACCGGCATGAACAACCAGATCGTCTGGGGCCTTCCCCATGTGTTTGCCATCTTCATGATCGTGTCCGCCTCGGGCGTGCTGAACGTGGCGTCCGTGGGTTCCGTGTTCGGACGGGCTGTCTACAAGGCGCGCGCGCCCCTGGCGGGCCTGTTGTCCCTGGCCTTGCTGGCAGGGGGCCTGACGGTGCTGATGCTGGACCTGGGGCGGCCTGATCGTGTCATTGTGGCGGCCACGGTCTACAACGCCACATCCGTGTTCGCCTGGAACGTGCTGCTGTATACGGGCCTGTTCGTGAGCGTGGGATTCTATCTGTGGACCCTCATGGACCGGACCATGGCGGCCTGGACCCAGCCGGCGGGACTGCTGGTGTTCGTGTGGCGTTTTGTCCTGACCACGGGCACCGGGCTCATTTTCGCTTTCCTCGTGGCACGCCAGGCCTATGCCTCTGCGGTGCTGCCGCCCATGTTCATTGCCATGTCCTTGGCCTGGGGGCTCGCGATTTTCCTGCTCGCCCAGTCCGCTCTGTTGCGCTGGAAGGCGATGGCGTTGCATCCGGGCATCCACCGGCGCCTCAAAAACCTGCTCGGGATATTTGTGTTCACGGTGTTGTACCTGGTGCTGGCCTACCATCTCACCAATGCCTACTTTGCCCGCCAGATGCCCTTCGAGCGCTTTGTGCTGCGGGATGGCGGGGTCATCACGGCCCTGTTCTGGGGAGGCTACGGGGTACTGGGCACGGTCCTGCCGCTGTTGCTGATTTTCCTGCCGGGGCTTGGCACGCCCCGCAGCGTGGGTGCGGCGGCCCTGCTGGTAATCCTGGGGGCGTTTTCCCTGCTGTATGTCTTCATCGTGGGGGGGCAGTCTTACCCCCTGCAGATTTTCCCGGGGTATGTGGCCCACAGCACTTTTGGCGACGGGGCTGTGGGTGAATATGTGCCCAGCCTGCCCGAGTGGGCACTGGGTGTGGGCGGGGTGGCCGTGGCCTGCCTGATGACCCTGGTGGGGGTGCGCGTGTTCAATTTCCTGCCCCGCGACGTGCCGGAGCAGGCCGTGGAAAGCAATTGACATGCCCCATCGTTTCCTCGTGTCGGCCGCCCACAAGTCTTCGGGAAAAACCACCCTCAGCACCGGACTATGTGCTGCGTTCCGGGCCCGCGGGCAGTCCGTGCAGTCCTTCAAGAAGGGACCGGATTACATCGATCCCCTCTGGCTGGGGGAAGCCGCCGGCCGGCCCTGTCGCAACCTCGACTTGTACCTGATGCGTGCCGATGAGGTGGAGGACACCTTTTACCACCATGCGGCAGGAACGGATGTGGCGCTGGTGGAAGGCAACAAGGGGTTGTACGACGGCCTGGCTTTGGACGGCAGCAACAGCAATGCGGCGTTGGCAAAACTGCTGGACCTGCCCGTGGTTCTGGTGATCGATGCCCGGGGCATGACCCGGGGGATTGCGCCGCTGATCCTGGGGTACCAGGCGTTCGACCGGGATATCCGCATCGCCGGCGTGATCCTCAACCAGTTGGGGGGGGGCCGCCACGAAGCCAAATTGCGCGCCGTGGTGGAACACTATACGGATGTGCCCGTGCTGGGGGCCGTCCATCATGACCCGGATTTCTTTGTGCAGGAACGCTACCTGGGACTGGTTCCGGGAAACGAGATGGCTGCAGCGGGGACGATCGTCCGGGCCCTGGGCACGCGGGTGGCGCAGCAAGTGGATCTAGAGCGCCTGCTGGCGCTCACGGAAAAACCTTCCTGGTCTGACGGGCTGCCGGCAGGGGACGTGTCCGAGATCGCCCGGGAAGACATGGCCCCGCAGCCGGTCCGGATCGGAATTGCCCGCGATCGCGCCTTCGGGTTTTATTACGCCGACGACCTCGACGCTCTCGAGGCGGCCGGCGCGGTACTCGTCCCCATCAACACGCTGCAGGATACCCGGTTGCCGGATCTCGACGGGCTCTACATCGGAGGAGGGTTTCCCGAACGCTTCGCTGCCCGGCTCGCGGACAATACAGCCCTGCGCAGTGCCCTGAAAACGGTGCTGGAGGCCGGGCTGCCCGCCTATGCCGAATGCGGGGGCCTGATGTACCTGGCCCGGACGCTGACCGTGGAGGGGCAGACCTATCCCATGGTGGGGGCCATTCCGGGCGATGTGGTGATGCATGGCCAGCCGGTGGGGCGGGGATACGTGCACCTGGCAGAACAGGAATCCCATCCCTGGCCCCGGCCACGCCATCCGGCAGCGGAGATCCGGGCCCACGAATTCCATTATTCCAGCCTGGAGAACCTGCCTTCCACGGCAAGTTTTGCCTACGTCGTGAAGCGGGGCCATGGCATCGATGGCCAGCACGACGGCCTCCTGGTGCACCGTCTGCTGGCTTCCTATACCCATTTGCGTACCATCGGCGACTGTTACTGGGCCCGTCGTTTCGTGGCCTTCGTGCGGTGCCACCAGCAGGGGTGCCCACAGCCCGACGCAAGCACCCTGGCGCAGGCTACAATGTGACGATGGAACCCCCATTCTCCACGTACATCCAGGTGTTGGGAAAAGGCCGGCGCGGCATGCGCGACCTGAGCCAGGAAGAAGCCTGCCAGGCCATGACCCAGATTTTGTCGGGCTTGGCGGAGCCCGTGCAGGTGGGCGCGTTCCTGATGCTCATGCGGGTCAAGGAGGAAAGTGCGGCGGAACTGGCCGGCATGGTGCAGGCAGCACGTGCCACCATGCCCGCAGCGCCTGCCCTGACAGTGGATCTGGACTGGCCCTGCTATGCCGGCAAACGTCGCCAGCTGCCTTGGCACCTGTTGGCGGCGTTGTTGCTGGCGAGCCACGGCCATCGGGTGTGCCTGCACGGTGTGACGTCCGGTACGGTCGGGCGGGTCTATGTTCCCCAGGCCATGGCCGCCTTCGGCTGGACCGTTGCGTCCTCGGCGAGCCAGGCGGTCGCCCAGTTGCGGGAGCGCAATTTTACTTTCCTGCCGCTCGAGGAGGTCAGTCCCTTGCTGCAGGGACTGCTGGACCTCAAGACCCTGTTGGGATTGCGTTCGCCCGTGCATTCCCTGGTGCGGATGCTCAATCCTCTGGGGGCCCGTGCCGCGATGCTGGGAATTTTCCATCCCGGGTACGACGAGGTGCACCGGCAGGCGGCAGTGTTGCTGCGGGACCAGGACATGGCGGTTTTCAAGGGGGAGGGGGGCGAGCCGGAACGCAATCCCGATAGCCCCTGCTGTGTATGGCGGGTACGTGACGGGCAGCCCCTGCAGGAAGACTGGCCCGCCCGGTTTGCACAACGTCACTTGCGCGACGAAGCCATGGACTGCCGGCGCCTGCCCCGGCTCTGGCGGGGTGAGATCGACGACGAATATGCCGTGGCGGCTGTGGTGGAAACGGCGGCGGTGGCCCTGGCCACCCTCGAACGGCTGTCCCCAGAAGAGGCCTGTGCCCAGGCCAAGACCCTGTGGCAGCGACGCCCCCGGCATTTCATCGCGGCATCCGAGGCGGTGGCATGAACCCCTTGCCGGATCCAGCCTCTGCACCGCCTCCGGTGGGTGCCAATGGCGAAGTGTACCTGGTCGGGGCTGGGCCGGGCGACCCCGACCTGCTGACCCTGCGCGCCTACCACCTGATCCAGCAAGCTGACGTGGTGCTCTACGACAATCTGGTTTCGAAGCAGGTGCTGGCCCTGATCCCGCCGCGGGCCGAGCGGATATTCGTGGGCAAACGGCGCGGCAACCATGCCTTGCCCCAGGAGGAGATCAACGACCTGCTGGTACGTCTCGCCCTGGAAGGGCGGCGCGTGCTCCGGCTCAAGGGGGGTGATCCTTTCATTTTCGGGCGAGGCGGGGAGGAAATCGAGAAGCTGTCGCGGCATCGCATTCCCTTCCAGGTGGTGCCCGGCATCACGGCAGCTTCAGGCGTTGCGGCCTATGCCGGCATTCCCCTGACCCATCGCGATCATGCGCAATCCTGCGTGTTCGTGACCGGGCACCTGAAGGACGGCAGCATGGATCTGGACTGGGACCTGCTGGCACGCCCTGGCCAGACCGTGGTGGTCTACATGGGGCTGCAGGGTATCGGGATGCTCTGCCGGGAATTGGTGGCCCACGGTTTGCCTGCCACGACCCCTGCGGCCATCGTGCAGCAGGGCACCACCCAGCGCCAGCGGGTCGTGACCGGGTGCCTCGGGACCTTGGCGGAAGCAGCCCATGCGGCAGCCTTGCAGGCGCCCACCCTGATCATCGTGGGGGGCGTGGTGACCCTGCATGCCAGCCTGCGCTGGTTCAACCCCGAGGCGGCTGTCGCAACGCACTGAGTTTCGTCTTGTCTGCCGGTGTGCAGAACTGTTCCTGGAGCGCCTGGAGAATGGCGATCGATTTCGGGCTCGTCACTTTGTAGTAAATGTGCTTGCCCGCGCGCCGCGTGCTCACCAATCCTTCCTCACGCAGTACGGCGAGCTGCTGGGACAGGGTGGGCTGGCGGATATCCAGCGAGGCTTCCAGTTCGCTCACGCAGCTTTCGCCGCCCGCAAGCCGGCATAGCAGTACCAACCGGTCAGGATTGGCGAGCACCTTGAGCAGGCTGCAGGCGCGGTCCGCCGAAGCGTACATGGCATTGAAATCAGGGGTGGCTGAGGGGGTATCTGCCTTCATGTCTGTTTTCCTCAATGCGAAAACTGTTGACACTATACACGAAAACATTATATAAATATACATAATGTTGTTTCATGGATTATTGCATGGTCATGGCAGGCAGTAACGCTTATAGTCATCAGCATGGTATTGGGCGGGAGACAGGGATGGAATTGGTGAAAAACAGATGGGTGAAGGGATTGCTGGGGGTGCTGGGCCTGGTCGTCCTGCCGCTGCATTTCGGCCTGGCAGCGCCGGCAACAGTACCGGAGGCAGCGGCGCCTCCCACCACCCTGAACAGTTTCGATGCCGTGGTGGAAGCCGAACGGCAAACCGTGCTGGCTGCCCAGGTGGCCGGCGCCGTGGTGGAGATTGCGGTGAAACCGGGGGACCGGGTTCAGGCGGGGCAGGTGCTGCTGCGCCTGGACGGACAGGCCGCCCATCAGGCAGCCCTTGCCAGTGCAGCCCAGGTACGCTCCGCACAGGCGGCGCTGGCGGTGGCCACACGCGATCTGGAACGGCAGAAGCAGTTGTTTGCCCAGGACTACATCAGCCAGGCGGCATTGGAAAGGGCTGAGGCCCGGTTCAAGGCAACCCAGGCGGAAACCGAGGCACAAACCGCCCAGGCAGCAGCTACCCAGGCCCAGGCAGGTTATTTCACCGTACGGGCGCCCTATGCCGGCGTGGTAGCGGAAATACCGGTGGTGGTGGGGGACATGGCCATGCCGGGACGATCCCTGCTCACCCTCTACGATCCTGCCCGGCTGCGCGCCACGGCCAATATTCCCCAGGGCGCGCTGGCAGGCGAGGCAACGGGCAATGCGGCCCGCATCGAGCTGCCGGGGCATTCCGAACGCGCACAGTGGGTGGTACCCCTTTCCGTCAAGGTGCTGCCCACCGTGGATGCCGCCACCCATACGGTGGAGGTGCGCTTCGGTCTGCCACCTGCCAATGGCCTGGTGCCGGGCATGTTTGCCCGGGCATGGATACCCGGCAGCGGAAAAATGGCGGCTCCCCTGCGTGTGCCCCTGGCGGCGGTGGTGCGCCGGGCAGAAATGACCGGGCTGTATGTGTTGGATGCCCAGGGTCATCCCCTGTTGCGCCAGGTGCGCCTGGGGCAAGTCTGGAATGATCAGGTGGAAGTGCTGAGCGGACTCAACCCTGGCGAGAAAGTGGCGCCGGATGCCCAGGCCGCGTTGACTGCAGCGGGGAACTGAGGGCGCCATGCATTCACCATTGGGCATTTCAGGGCGCATCGCCTCCTATTTCCAGGTTGCCCAGATCACGCCTTTGCTGGCACTGGTGGCTTTCCTGCTGGGCGTGTTTGCCGTGGTGGTGACCCCGCGCGAGGAGGAGCCCCAGATCAACGTGACCATGGCCAACGTGCTGATTCCCTTTCCCGGGGCTTCGGCCCGCGACGTGGAACAGATGGTGGCGACACCCGCCGAACAGGTGCTGTCGCAGATCCAGGGGATCGAGCACGTGATGTCGGTTTCCCGCCCGGGGCTTGCCGTCATGACGGTGCAGTTCAAGGTGGGGGTGCCGCGCATCGAGGCCCTGGTGCGCCTGTATGACACGGTCAATGCCAATGCCGACTGGCTCCCTCGTGGATTGGGGGCCTTGCCCCCCATCATCAAGCCCAAAGGCATCGACGATGTGCCGATCGTCACGCTCACGCTCTACAGCAAGAACCCCGACACCGGTGCTTATGATCTGGAGCGGGTGGCTCACAGTATCGAGGCGGACTTGAAGCGTGTGCGCGGCACTCGCGAAGTCACCACGCTGGGCGGCCCGGGACGGGCAGTGCGGGTGGAAATCGACCCGGCACGCTTGAACAGTACCGGCATTTCCCTTTCCCAGCTCAAGGCGGCCCTGGCGTCGGCCAACCTGGGCCTGCCCCTGGGCGACCTGCTCCAGGACAACCATGCCGTGGCCCTGGAATCGGGCGATTACCTGAAGGATGCCCGGGATGTGGGGGAACTGGTGGTCGGCGTGAGCGGAGGCCGCCCGGTGTACCTGCGTGAAGTGGCCGATGTGCGCAACGGACCCCTGACGCCGAAGCGCTATGTGTGGTACGGCGAGGCCGGCAAGGCGGGGCCGTCGGAGTACCCGGCCGTGACCATTACCGTGACCAAGAAACCGGGTGAAAATGCCATCGACGTGGCCAACGCGATCATGTCCCAGGTGGCCATCCTGAAGAACACGGTCATCCCTGCGGACGTGCAGGTGGCCGAAACCCGCAATTACGGGGAAACCGCCAACGACAAGGCCAAAAAGCTGATCCAGAAGCTCCTCTTCGCCACGGCGTCGGTGGTGGCCCTGGTATTCCTGGCCCTGGGCCGGCGCGAAGCCGCCATCGTGGGATCGGCCGTGATCCTGACGCTGATGGTCACCCTGTTTGCCTCCTGGGCCTGGGGCTTCACCCTCAACCGGGTTTCCCTGTTTGCCCTGATATTTTCCATCGGGATACTGGTGGACGATGCGATCGTGGTGGTGGAAAACATTCACCGCCACCAGCAACTGTTTCCCCACAAGACCTTGCGCGAACTCATTCCCGGTGCAGTGGACGAAGTGGGGGGGCCCACCATCCTGGCGACCTTGACCGTGATTGCCGCCCTGTTGCCCATGGCCTTCGTGAGCGGGCTCATGGGTCCCTACATGAGCCCGATCCCCATCAATGCCAGCATGGGCATGCTCCTGTCCCTGACCATTGCCTTCGTGGTGACGCCCTGGCTCGCCCGTCTCTGGATGAAACCCTCCCATGGTGTGGTTGATGGCCATGGCGGCGGATTGTCGCGGCGGCTGGCACCGGTATTCCACAAAATTTTTACCCCCCTGCTCGACGACCAGCGCGGCCGCCGTAACCGGGGGCTTCTGGGGCTTGTCGTGGCCGGCCTGATCGGCATTTCATTGTTGCTGCCTGCCACGGGGCTTGTCCTGCTCAAGATGCTGCCTTTCGACAACAAGTCGGAGTTTCAGGTGGTGGTGGACATGCCAGCAGGCACGCCCCTTGAGGAGACGGCGGCGGTGCTCCACGAAATGGGGGCCTACCTTGCCACCGTGCCGGAAGTGACGGATTACCAGGCGTATGCCGGGACTTCCGCCCCCATCAATTTCAACGGGCTGGTGCGGCAATACTACCTGCGCTCCGGCGGGGAAGTGGGTGACCTGCAGGTTAACCTGGTGGACAAGCACCACCGCAAGGAGCAGAGCCACGCCATTGCCACCCGCATACGTCCCCACCTGCAGGCGATCGGCAAGCGTTTTGGAGCCAATGTCAAACTGATCGAGGTGCCCCCGGGGCCGCCCGTGCTGTCTCCCATCGTGGCGGAAATATATGGGCCTGATGCCCACGGTCGCCGTGAAGTGGCCCAGGCGGTGCGGCATGTCTTCGAACAGGCGCCGGGCGTGGTGGACGTGGACGACAGCAGCATTGCCGATGCCCCCAAGAAAATGTTGACCGTGGACCGGCGCAAGGCCGCCCTCCTGGGCATTTCCCAGGCGACGATCGCCACCACGCTGCAAACCGCGCTGTCGGGCGAGGCGGTCACCTGGCTGCACGATCAGACCAAATTCCCCGCATCGGCCTGGGTGCAATTGCCGGATACCCGGCAGGGGGACCTCAACACCCTGCTGCAACTGGGAGTGACCAGTGCGCAGGGACGGCTCGTGCCCCTGCGCGAACTGGTGACGCTCACCGATGCCGTGCGCGAGCAGCCGATTTACCACAAGGACCTGTTGCCGGTGAACTACGTGGTGGGGGACATGGCCGGCAAGGTGGACAGCCCCCTGTACGGCATGTTTGCCATGCGCAGCGCCCTGTCCCGCATCAGCACGCCCGGTGGCGGGCATTTGACGGACTATTTCATTCACCAGCCCGAAGATCCCTATCGAGGCTATACCCTCAAGTGGGATGGCGAGTGGCAGGTGACCTACGAGACGTTCCGCGACATGGGGGCAGCCTATGCCGTGGGACTCGTGCTGATCTATCTGCTGGTGGTGGCGCAGTTCGGGTCGTATCTCGTGCCGCTCATCATCATGGCACCGATTCCGCTGACCATCATTGGCGTCATGCCGGGCCATGCCCTGCTCGGGGCCCAGTTCACTGCCACCAGCATGATCGGCATGATCGCCCTGGCGGGCATCATCGTGCGCAATTCCATCCTGCTGGTGGATTTCGTCAACCTGCAACTCAGGGAAGGCGTGGCGCTCAGGGAGGCCATCGTGCGTTCGGCCATCACCCGCGCCCAGCCGATCCTGCTCACGGGCCTGGCCGCCATGCTGGGGGCGTTCTTCATACTGGATGACCCAATTTTCAACGGGCTGGCCATTTCACTGATATTCGGCATTTTCGTATCCACGATGTTGACCCTGGTGGTGATTCCCATGCTGTATTTCGCGGCCTACCAACATCGTCAACCGGCAGTTCCGACACAAGGAGAGCACAAATGACTTCATGGCGACTGGTGCATGTTATTGCAGGGAGTTTTATACTGATTTCGTTGGCATTGGGCGTGCAAGGCAGCCCCCTGTTCCTGAGTCAGTGGTGGCTGGCATTTACGGCGTTCGTGGGAGCGAACATACTGCAAAGCGGACTCACCCGCTGGTGTCTGATGGAAACCCTGTTGCGCAAATTGGGCTTGCCTGCCGGATGTTGAAGTTCCTGAAACGGGCGGTGCGTGCCTGGCCATCTTTCCTGTCGCGGCAGATGCTGCGAGCCGGGGCGGTGTCGGTGTTGGGCGGGATGCTGGCGGCACCGGCCATGGCCCTCGATCTGGTGCAAGCCTGGCAGGCGGCCCAGCAACACGATTTCGACTTTCTGGCGGCGCAGGAAGCCCACGAGGCCGGCACCACCCAGCGTGACCAGGCCCATGCCCTGTGGCACCCCACGGTCCAGGCATCGGGCACGGCAGGGCGGATGACCAACGACAGCCAGATCCAGGGGGCCCAATTTGCCGCTCCCGGGTTTCCAGTCACCAACAACGCCGCTTTCAATACTTCCATCAACAACGGGACGCTCGATCGCTGGGCCCTGTCGGCCCGGCAGCCGTTGCTCAGCCGGGACCGCCTGTCGCAAAGCCGGCAGCTGGATGACAAGGCGGAAATTGCGGAACTGGAATGGAAAATGGCACGCCAGGACCTGATGCTGCGGACGGCGCAGCGTTATTTTGACGTGGCGCTGGCGCAGGAAAGCTTGCGCGTGGCCCGTCAGCAGGAGCAATCTGTGGAAAAGGCCCTGGGCGAAGTCCAGGCCCGCTACCGTCTGGGAGACGTACCCATTATCGACACCCACGAGGCCGAGGCACGGGTGGAAGCCATCCGGGCCCAGATCGCGGCGGCCGAAACCGACCTGCAAATCAAGCAGGCATCCCTTTCCGATGCCACCGGGTTGCCGTTGGCCTCCCTCGAGGTGTTGCAACCCACGCGGGGCGATATGCCCGTGCCCGGGGGGGCTTCCCTCCAGCAGTGGCTTGACGATGCGGCGGCCGGCAACCCCGGCCTGCGCATGCAGATGATGAAAGTGGACATGGCCCATGAAGAGACGGCGCGCTATGGCGTACTGGGGACCTCTTCCCTGGATCTGGTGGGCGAAGTCACGCGCGACCATCTCTCGGGCAGTGGAGACTACGGCGCAGCCAGCAATACCCTGCACACGGCAGTGGTGGGACTGCAGCTGACCGTTCCCCTGTATACAGGGGGCGCGCGCAGCGCCCGACAGGAGGAGGCCCGCCATCTGGCCGACAAGGCGCTGAATGAAACGGATCGTGCCCGGCAGCAGGTCGCCCTGCAGACGCGGGCGTCCTGGCTGGGGCTGACCACGGGCATGCGCAGGTTGGACGCCTTGGCGGCAGCACTCAAGGCAAGCGAGGCGCGGCTCCTGGCCACGCGGCTGGGACAACGTGTCGGCGATCGCAGTACACTGGATCTGCTCAATGCGGAAAGCGATGCGGCCGGGGCCCGCATGGCGTGGTTGCAAGCCCGGGCCGCACTGGCTCTCACCCGGCTACAGCTGGAGGCTCTTGCAGGCAAACTGCAGGAATCCGAGCTGCAGGCCGTCAATGCTCTGCTGGAAATGCCCAAAGATGAACCGGCAGTGCCAAAATCACAGCACCAACCTTAAGGGAGGACTATCTCATGGCACATATTGTCGTAATGGGGGCTGGAACCGGGGGGATGCCGGCGGCTTATGAATTGCGGGACAAGCTGGACAAATCCCATCGCATCACTGTCGTGAACGCAGTGGAATACTTCCAGTTCGTTCCTTCCAATCCCTGGCTTGCCGTGGGCTGGCGTGATCGCGAGGCCATCACCTTCCCGATTCGTCCCTGTCTGGCGAAAAAGGGGATCGAGTTCGTGGGGCAGCCCGCTACCCGCGTCGATGCCGAAGGAAATGCCCTGGAGTTTGGTGACGGTAGCCGGCTGGCCTATGACTACCTGGTCATTGCCACGGGACCCAAACTGGCCTTCGAGGAAGTGGCAGGGGCGGGCCCCAATGGGCACACCCACTCCATCTGCACGGTGGACCACGCGGAGCAGACCTACCAGGGTTACCAGGAACTGCTGAGTGCTCCCGGTCCCGTGATCATCGGCGCCTTTGCGGGTGCTTCCTGCTTCGGGCCGGCGTACGAGTTTTCTTTCATCGTGAACCGCGACCTGCGCAACCGCAAAATCCGCAACAAGATCCCCATGACCTATGTCACCAGCGAGCCCTACATCGGCCACCTGGGCCTCGGCGGGGTGGGCGATTCCAAGTCCATGCTGGAAAGCGAGTTCCGCAACAATGACATCAAGTGGATCACCAATGCCAAGGTGACCAAGGTGGAAGCAGGAAAAATGTTCGTCACCGAGCTCGATGACCAGGGCAACGTCAAGAAGGAACATGAGCTCCCGTTCAAGTTCAGCATGATGCTGCCGGCGTTCAAGGGTGTGGAACCCGTGGCCGGGGTGGAGGGGCTGTGCAATCCACGTGGTTTCGTGATCGTGGACGAGCATCAGCGCAGCAAGAAATACCGCAACATTTTCTCGGCAGGCGTGTGCGTCGCCATTCCCCCCGTGGAAGTGACGCCGGTTCCGACCGGAACCCCCAAAACCGGCTACATGATCGAGTCCATGGTGTCGGCCATCGTGCACAACATCTGGGCCGATCTCAACGGACAGCCCGCCGACAGCAAGGGGACCTGGAATGCCTTCTGCCTGGCGGACATGGGAAATACCGGTGCGGCCTTCGTGGCGCTACCACAGATCCCCCCGCGCAACGTGAACTGGTTCAAGAAGGCGCGGTGGGTGCACTGGGCCAAGGTGGCCTTCGAAAAATATTTCATCTACAAGATGAAGCAGGGCAATTCCGAACCCATCTATGAAAAGCATGTACTCAAGTGGATGGGCATCGAACGTTTGCAAGACAAACATTGAAGGACTGGGGAGTACGACGCAATGGGTTTTTTTTCACATTTCATGGGGGCCATCAGCGGCCGGGATGCCGTTGACCTGCCCCAGGATGCTCGCCTGATCGATGTGCGCAGCCACACGGAATTCATGTCGGGGCACATCGACGGCGCCTTCAACCTGCCGCTTGACCGGTTCAACCATGACATCCATCGGGTGGTGCCGGACAAGAATACCCCGGTCATCCTGTACTGCCGCTCGGGGGCCCGCTCCGGGCACGCCTTGTCGGTCATGCGCCAGCTGGGCTACCAGCAGGCCTTCAATGGCGGCAGTGTGGGTACGCTGGCCCTGAAAATGAACAAGGATATCCGTCGCGGCGCCTGAAACGCTGGCATGTGGTGCGAATACACGTCATTGTCAGAGAAAGCGGGCAATGAACGCCCGCTCCAGCCCGGCAGGAAGGGGCAGGCGCACTTCATGTCCGCTGCCGGGGGCCACCTCGGTAGGCAGCCCCTCCCGGTCCTGCAAGGTTTCCAGGCGGAATTCCCGATTTCCGCCCGGGTGTATGATTTCCAGCCGGTCCCCCACGGCAAAGCGGTTCTTCACGGCGACCCGGGCCAGGCCCTCTGGCGTATAGCCCACCACGTCGCCCACGTACAGGCTGCGGCTCGATTCGGAATGACCCCGTAAATAATTCTGGTAGTCCTGGTCGGGGTGGCGTTCGTAGAAGCCAGCCGTATAGCCGCGGTTGGCCAGGCCTTCCAGGGCTCCCAGCAGGTGCGGGTCGAAGGGACGTCCGGCACAGGCATCGTCAATGGCCTGGCGATAGGACTGGCAGGTGCGCGCCACGTAGTAGGCGGACTTGGTCCGCCCTTCGATCTTGAGCGAGTCGATGCCCAGGGCCACCAGCCGCTGCACGTGTTCGATGGCCCGCAAATCCTTGGAATTGAGCACGTAGGTGCCGTGCTCGTCCTCTTCGATGGGCATGAGTTGCCCGGGGCGTTCGGATTCTTCCAGCAGGTACAGGTCGCCGTCGGCAGAGGCCTGTGCCGGCTTGACTTCGTAATTCCAGCGGCAGGAGTTGGTGCAGGTGCCCTGGTTGGGATCACGGTGGTTGAAGTAACCGGAGAGCAGGCAGCGGCCGGAATAGGCGATGCACAGGGCCCCATGCACGAACACTTCCAGTCCCATGTCCGGGCAGTCCTGGCGGATTTCGGCAATTTCCTCCAGCGACAGTTCGCGCGACAGGATGATGCGCGCGATGCCCATGCGCTGCCAGAAGCGCACGGAAGGGGAATTGAGGGTATTGGCCTGGACCGAGAGGTGAATGGGCATGTCCGGCCATTGTTCCCGCGCCATCATGATGAGGCCGGGGTCGGACATGATGAGGGCATCGGGCCGCAGGGCGACGGCCGGTGCCATGTCCGCCAGGAAGGTTTTCACCTTGGCATTGTGGGGCAGGAGGTTGCTCACCAGGTAAAACTGCCGGCCCAGGGCGTGGGTGCGCCGAATCCCTTCCGCGAGCTGTTCGAGGCGCCCGAAATCGTTGTTGCGGACCCTCAAGCTGTAGCGGGGTTGCCCGGCATACACGGCATCGGCCCCGAAGTGCAGGGCCGTCTCCAGCATCTCAAGGGAGCCGCAGGGGGCGAGCAGTTCGGGCGTGCGTCCTTCAGTCACGGTCATGGAGGAATTGCATGAGTTCATGGGGTTTGTCGATCCAGCCGAGGGCATGCCAGGTTTCGGGGGGGGTGCCATTGCCAAGGTAACCGTAACGGGCCACGATGCCCCCCATCCCGGCGGCCTGGGCGGCCTGCATGTCCCGTTCGTCGTCCCCCACGTAGAGCAGTGTCCCGGGTGCGAGTTCCAGCTCGCGTGCCGCACCCAGCAGGGGATCGGGATAGGGTTTGGGTTTGGCGTAGGTATCCCCGCTCACGATGCAGGCTGCGCGGTCTGCCAGTCCCAGCTGGGCCACCAGCGGTTGCGTGAACTGCGCCAGCTTGTTGGTGACGATCCCCCAGGGCATTGCCCGGGCGTCCAGCGCCTCAAGCAGGGAGGCGACGCCTGCGAAGAGGGTGGTCCTGCGGCACAGGTTGTCCCGGTAGAGCGCCAGGAACTCATCGCGCAATTCGTCGAAAAAAGGTGCCCCCGGCTGGATGCCGAACCCGGCTTCCAGCAACCCGCGGGCACCCTGCGAGGCGCGGGTGCGCAGCACATCCAGGGAGACGGGAGGGCGGTCATAGCGCTCAAGCAGGGTGTTGAGGGCAAACCCCAGGTCAGGGGCGGTATCCGCAAGGGTGCCGTCCAGGTCGAACAGGATGCCTTGGATCACGTGCGCGTGCAGTGCACCAGGTAATTGACGCTGGCGTCCTGCCCCAACCGGTAGGTTCTGGAAATTGGCCGATACTGCAGGCCGCTGAGATGTTGCAGGGTCAGGCCGCTGGCGCGGGCCATGCGTGCCAGTTCGGAAGGCTTGATGAACCGTTCGTAATCATGGGTACCACGGGGCAGCAACCTCAGCACGTACTCGGCACCGATCACGGCCATGGCATAGGCTTTCGGATTGCGGTTGAGCGTCGAGAAGAAAGCATGCCCGCCGGGTTTGAGCAGCGCGGCACAGGCACGCAGGGTACTCTCCGGCTGGGGCACGTGTTCCAGCATTTCCATGCAGGTCACCACATCGAACCCGCCGGGCTCTTCCTCGGCCAGCGCTTCCGCACTGACGAGGCGGTAGTCGGCCTGCAGGCCGCTTTCCAGCAGGTGGAGCCGGGCCACGCCCAGGGGTTTTTCCGCGAGGTCGATGCCCGTGACCTGGGCACCGGCTCGTGCCATGGCCTCCGTCAGGATGCCCCCGCCGCAGCCCACATCCACCACGCGCTTGCCGGAGAGGCCGGCATGGGCATCAATCCACTCCAGTCGGAGCGGATTGATGTCATGCAGGGGTTTGAACTCGCTCTGGGAATCCCACCAGCGGTGGGCCAGCGCACTGAACTTGGCGAGTTCGGCAGGATCGAGGTTACTTGGTTTCAAACCAGATGTCGGCACGACGGTTCTTGGCACGGCCTTCCTTGGTCTTGTTGCTGGCCACGGGATCCCGCAGGCCATGGCCTTCGGTTTGGATCTTGTCGGCCGGAACGCCTTTGCTCACCAGGTAATCCTTGACGGCATTGGCACGTCGCTCGGACAGTTTCTGGTTGTATGCGGCGGAGCCGATGGAATCGGTGTTGCCCACGACCTTGATGGAGCGGACGCCGACGCCGCCACCCTCAAACTTGGTGCGCTTGAGTTCATTGTCGATGGCGGTTTTACCTTCGGGTTTCAGCACCGACTTGTTGAAATCGAACAGGGCATCCGCCGAGAGGGTGATGTCAGGGGCCTTGGCCACCGGAGCGGGGGCCGGAGCCATCGGGGCTGCTGCTGCCACGGGGGCAGGGGCCGGAGCAGCTTTGGGGGCTACTGGGGCGGCCTGGCCACACTCGGTGGTGGGGTGCATGGTCATGTCATTCGTTCCTGTGCCCCAGCATTCGCCGTAATTGTCGCGCACCACCTGGCCATCGGTTGAGTGCACCAGGGCAGGGTAGCCGGGATCGGCCAATGCCACGGCGGAAAGTGCCAGGAACGACAGGGCAAGGCTGGTCTGCAGGACGGGATGGCGGGTCTTGAGCGGTTTCATGATGGTTGGTCTCCGTGTAGGACGATATTGATTGTTGTTGGGATGGTTTCCTGGATCATCGCCAGTTATCGAGCGATAAAATTATAATGGATTATGGCAAGCTCAGGTTGTGATAACATTTCACGATTTGATTTCCCAATAATTCCTCACCCCCCGCGCGCTGCCCTATGACTTCATTTGCCAAGGAAACCCTCCCCGTCAGCCTCGAAGACGAGATGCGCCGTTCCTACCTGGAATACGCCATGAGCGTCATCGTGGGGCGGGCGTTGCCGGATGTGCGCGACGGGCTCAAGCCGGTGCACCGGCGCGTGCTCTATGCCATGCACGAGCTGTCCAACGACTTCAACAAGCCCTACAAGAAGTCAGCCCGCATCGTGGGGGACGTGATCGGTAAGTACCATCCCCATGGCGACACGGCGGTCTACGATGCCATCGTGCGCATGGCACAGGATTTCTCCCTGCGCTACCCGCTGGTGGATGGACAGGGCAATTTCGGTTCGGTGGATGGAGACAACCCGGCTGCCATGCGTTACACGGAAATCCGCATGGCCCGCATCACGCACGAGCTCCTGGCGGACATCGATCGCAATACGGTGGATTTCGGGCCCAATTACGACGGCTCGGAAAAGGAACCCCTGATCCTCCCGGCCCGTTTTCCCAACCTGCTGGTCAACGGGTCTTCCGGCATTGCCGTGGGCATGGCCACCAACATCCCTCCGCATAACCTCGGCGAAGTGGTGGATGCCTGCCAGGCACTGCTGGCCAATCCGGACATCCGTATCGAGGACCTGATTGCCATCATTCCGGCGCCCGACTTCCCCACGCGTGGCATCATTTATGGCACGGCCTCGGTCCGCGAGGGCTACCTCACCGGGCGCGGACGGGTGTTGATGCGTTCCCGCACGCACGTGGAGGAGATCGAAAAGGGTAATGGCCGGCAGGCCATCATCGTGGACGAGCTGCCCTACCAGGTCAACAAGGCCAATCTCATCATCAAGATTGCGGAGCTGGTGCGCGAGAAGCGCATCGAAGGCATTTCCGACCTGCGCGACGAGTCCGACAAGTCGGGCATGCGCATGGTCATCGAGCTCAAGCGTGGCGAGCTGCCGGAAGTGGTGCTCAACAATCTTTTCAAGCAAACACAGTTGCAGGAATCCTTCGGCATGAACATGGTGGCCCTGGTGGATAACCAGCCGCGCCTGCTCAACCTCAAGCAGTTCCTCGAGGCGTTCCTGCGCCACCGGCGCGAAGTGGTCACCCGGCGTACCGTATTCGACCTGAACAAGGCGCGGGAGCGGGCCCATATCCTCGAGGGCCTGGCGGTGGCGTTGTCCAACGTGGACGAGATCATTGCCCTGATCAAGGCTTCCGCTTCCCGCCCAGTGGCCCGGGATGCCCTGATGGCACGCGCCTGGCCCTCATCGCTGGTGCAGGAGATGTTGGCCCGGGCCCCGGAAAGCGCGTCGCGTCCCGCAGGGCTTGCCCCCATGTTCGGCCAGCAGGCCGACGGTTACCACCTTTCCGAAACCCAGGCGGTGGCCATCCTGGAAATGCAGTTGCAGCGCCTGACCGGGCTCGAACAGGAAAAAATCCTCGACGAATACCGCGAGGTGATGGTGCGCATTGCCGACCTGCTCGACATCCTTGCCCATCCCGAACGCATCAGCCGCATCATTTCGGACGAGCTCGCGGCCATCAAGGCCACCTTTGGTGATGCGCGCCGCAGTGAAATCGTGGAAAACGCGGAAGACCTGGATTACGAGGACCTGATCACGCCGGAAGAGGTGGTGGTGACACTGTCCCATGGCGGCTACATCAAATCCCAGCCGGTGGCCGATTACCGGGCCCAGCGCCGTGGCGGAAGGGGCAAGCAGGCAGCCGCCACCAAGGAAGACGACTTCATCGAGCGGTTGTTCGTGGCCAATACCCACGACCACATCCTGTGCTTCTCCAGCCATGGGCGGGTTTACTGGTTGCGCGTGTTCAACGTGCCGGCGGGCAACCGCACCAGCCGAGGCAAACCCATCATCAACCTGCTGTCGCTGGATGAAGGTGAAAAAATCAATGCCATCCTGCCGGTGAAAGAATTCGATGCCCAGCATTTCGTGTTCATGTCCACCGCCCTGGGTACCGTCAAGAAAACGCCGCTCACTGATTTCTCCCGCCCGCGCGCGGCGGGCATCATCGCCGTCGACCTTGATCCGGGCGATTACCTGGTGGGCGTGGCGATCACGGATGGGGCCCATGACGTCATGCTGTTCTCCGATGAGGGCAAGGCCGTGCGCTTTGCCGAAGAGGATGTGCGCCCCATGGGGCGCACGGCACGCGGTGTACGGGGCATGCGCCTGGCCGAGGGACAGAGCGTGATTGCCATGCTGGTGGCCGAAAACGAATCCCAGTCCGTGCTCACGGCCACGGAAAACGGTTACGGCAAGCGTACGCCCATTACCGAATACACACGCCATGGACGGGGCGGGCAGGGCATGATTGCCATCCAGACGTCGGTCCGCAACGGCAAGGTGGTGAGCGCGGCATTGGTCAATCCCGATGACGAGCTGATGCTGATCACCACCGGTGGGGTGCTGATCCGCACCCGCGTCCAGGAAATCCGCGAAATGAGCCGTGCCACCCAGGGGGTCACCCTGATTGCCCTGGACGAGGGGGAGAAACTCGTTTCCCTGAGTCGCATCGACGAGTCCGAATCCGAGGCGGAAGCCGAATCCGAGCCGGTCGAAAGCTGACCCATGCGCGCCTTCAACTTTTCGGCGGGGCCAGCCACGCTCCCCACGGAAGTCATTACCCAGGTACAGCAGGAGCTGCCTGACTGGCGCGGCACCGGAATGTCGGTCATGGAACTGAGCCACCGCAGCCCGGAGTTTGCCGGCATCCTGTCCCAGGCGGAACTGGACCTGCGCGAGTTGCTGGATCTTCCGGACCATTACCGGGTGGTGTTCTGCCAGGAAGGGGCGAGCGCCCACTGGGACATGATTCCCCTCAACCTGCTGCAGGGCAACCCGCGTGCCGACTATGTGGAAACCGGCCACTGGTCCACCCGGGCCATCGAGGAGGGGCGGCGTTACTGCACCGTCAACATCGTGGCATCCAACCGTGGTGACGGATGCGGGGCCATTCCTCCCCAGTCCGAATGGCGGCTCGATCCCCGGGCGGCCTACGTGCATTACTGTTCCAACGAAACGATCGAAGGCCTCGAGTTTTTCTGGGTGCCGGACACGGGCCCGGTACCCCTGGTGGTGGACATGTCGTCCCATTTCCTGTCGCGCCCCATGGATATTTCCAGATTCGGCCTGGTTTACGCCGGGGCCCAGAAAAACATTGGTCCGGCTGGGCTGAGCATTGCCCTCATCCGTGACGACCTGCTCAAACCGGCTGCCCCGGGCACCCCGTTCCTGATGGACTATCAGCGTCAGGCCCAGGCACATTCCATGCTCAACACCCCCCCCACCTTCACCATCTGGGTCGCGGGGCTGGTGTTCCAGTGGATTCGGCGCCAGGGCGGGTTGCGTGCCATGGAACGGCTCAGCCGCGAGAAATCCGGTCTGTTGTATGATTTTCTCGATGCTGGCGGGTTTTACCGCACGCAGGTGCGGCGCGAGGACCGATCGCGCATGAACGTACCTTTTCAACTGCCGACGCCTGCACTGGACAGCGTGTTTCTCAGGGAGGCGGCCCAGAATGGCCTGCACCAGCTGCGGGGCCACAGGGTGGTAGGCGGGATGCGGGCATCCCTCTACAATGCTATGCCTGTGGAAGGCGTGAAAGCGCTGGTGAACTTCATGTCCGATTTCGAGCGTCGATATGGCTGACCGTAAACCAGAAGTGACATTGCAATCCTTGCGCGAAGAGATCGACCGCATCGATCTCGACATCCTGCGCCTGGTCAATGCGCGCGCGCGCGCGGCGGGAGACATCGGCCGCCTCAAGACTGGCGTGCTGTATCGCCCCGAGCGCGAAGCCCAGGTGCTGCGCGGCGTGCGCACGCATAATCCGGGTCCCCTGTCCGGTGACACGGTGGCTTTCCTGTTCCGTGAAATCATGTCCGCCTGCCTGGCCTTCGAACGCCCCGTCACGGTGGCCTGCCTGGGGCCCGCAGGCACCTATTCCGAAGCCGCGGCCGTGCGCCAGTTTGGCCATGCGGCCCAGACGGTGGGTTGTGCCACCCTGGAAGACGTGTTTCGTACCACGGAAACCGGCAAGGCGGATTTTGCCGTGGTGCCCGTGGAAAATTCCACCGAAGGGGCCGTGGGCCGGACGCTGGACCTGATGATCGAAACCTCGCTGAAAGCCTGCGGGGAAATCCAGTTGCGCATTCGCCACCAGCTGCTTGCCGCCCCCGCGCTGACCGACCTGTCCGCCATTCGCACGGTGTACTCCCACGGGCAATCACTCGGGCAGTGCCAGCATTGGCTCAATGCCCACTTGCCCCATGCCGAACGCGTGGCGGTGGCCAGCAATGCCGAAGCCGCCCGGCTGGTGGCAGAACGCTCCGACGCTGCCGCCATCGCGGGCGAACTGGCCGGCGAACGCTTCGGGTTGCACGTGCTGCAGGGCGATATCGAGGACGAGGCTTCCAATACCACCCGCTTCCTGGTGCTGGGCCCGGAAATTCCCGGACCCTCGGGCCAGGACAAGACTTCCCTTGTGTTTGCCACGCCCAACCGTCCCGGGGCCATCCATGAACTGTTGACGCCACTGGCGCAACATGGCGTCAGCATGACCCGCCTGGAATCCCGCCCATCGCGCATGGTGCTCTGGGAGTACGTGTTCTTCGTGGACGTGGAGGGGCACTGCGAGGATCCTGCGGTGGCGGCGGCCATCCGGGAGATTGCCGGCAAGGCCTCCTTCTGCAAGGTGTTGGGCTCGTACCCGGTGGCTGTCTTATGATGCCGGCCTGCGATCTGGTGCCGCAGCATATCCGCAGCATTGCGGCCTACCAGCCGGGCAAGCCCATTTCCGAACTGGAACGCGAGCTGGGGCTGCAACGCATCATCAAGCTCGCCTCCAATGAAAACCCCCTGGGGCCCAGTCCCCGGGCCATCGAGGCCGTGAGGGCGGCGCTGCCGGAGCTCGCCCTGTATCCCGACGGGAACGGCTACGCCCTCAAGACCGCGCTGGCCCGACGCTTTGGCCTGACGCGGGAGCACATCGTGCTGGGGAACGGTTCCAACGATGTCCTGGAACTGGTGGCGCGCACGTTCCTGGGGCCGGAGTCCTCGGCGGTGTATTCCGAGCATGCCTTTGCCGTCTATCCGCTGGTGACCCAGGCAACGGGCGCCACGGGCATCGAAGTGCCGGCATGGGCCTTTGCCCATGACCTCGAAGCCATGCTGGCCGCGCTGCGCCCGGACACGCGCGTCCTGTTCCTCGCCAATCCCAACAATCCCACGGGTACCCTGCTGGACGGAGCGACCCTGCTTCAGGCCCTGGAGCAGGTCCCGCCACGGGTGCTGGTGGTGCTGGACGAGGCCTATACCGAGTACCTCGCGCCGGCACAACGCTACGATGCCGTGGCGTGGCTGTCCCGGCTGCCCAACCTGCTGGTTGCCCGCACTTTCTCGAAGGCCTATGGCCTGGCCGGGTTGCGCGTGGGGTTCGGGCTTGCGCATCCGGAAGTGATCGACCTGCTCAACCGGGTGCGCCAGCCCTTCAATGTGAATGCCCTGGCCCTGGTGGCCGCCGAGGCGGCACTGGGGGATCACGATTTCCTCGAGCGTACCCGCACCGTGAATGCCGAAGGCATGGCGCAACTGGAAGCCGGGTTCGCCCGGCTGGGGCTGCCCACCATTCCCTCCTGCGGGAACTTCATGGCGGTGGAAGTGGGTGATGCGGGACGCATTTACCAGTCCCTGTTGCGACAGGGAATCATCGTGCGTCCGGTGGCCTCCTATGGCATGCCGCGCCATTTGCGGGTGACCGTGGGCCTGCCCGGTGAGAATGCCGCCTGCCTCGCGGCGCTCGAGTGTGCGCTGCATGAGGAGGCACGCTGAACCATGCCCGATGCCGGCCGCAACAGCCCGCGCGCGCTTGCCATCATTGGTGTGGGGCTGATGGGGGGATCGTTTGCCCTGGCCATGCGCGAGGCCGTGGGGGATATCCGGATCGTCGGATACGACCGTGACGAAGTGAACCTGGCGGCGGCCCGGCATCTGGGGGTGGTGGACCAGACGGCCCATGACATCGCCGCGGCGGTGCGCGATGCCGACCTGGTCATGCTGGCTGTACCAGTGGGCCAGATGGAGGAAGTCCTGCGCCAGGCAGCGCCGGTCCTCAGTCCCACGGCCATCGTGACCGATGTGGGCAGCACCAAGCTCTCGGTGGTGCGCGCGGCCCGGAGCGTGCTCGGACCTGCATTCGA
>JAKBAT010000094.1 GCA_021808815.1 Pseudomonadota bacterium | reverse complement strand
GAAAGCAGATGCTCGATACGCTCCTTGATGTCGAACATCCCCAGAATCTGCTGCTTCTGCTCGAGTTTGAGCGGCAGGTGCGCTGCAATGGTATCCGCAAGGCGTCCGGGATCATCGATATTGGAAAAGGAGGTCAGCACCTCGGGGGGGATCTTCTTGTTGAGCTTGACGAACTGGTCAAACTGACCCAGCAGCGTGCGCCGCATCGCCTCGATCTCCGGGTGGTCACCGCCCGGATGGGCCACGCGCTGCGCATCCCCGACAAAATGGGTTTTGAGGTCGGTCACGCCCAGAATATGGGCACGCTCCGCACCTTCCACCAGCACCTTGACGGTGCCATCCGGCAACTTGAGCATTTGCAGGATACTGGCAACGCTGCCCACCTGATAGAGCTCTTCCGGCTTCGGTTCATCATTGGCAGCGGATTTCTGGGCCACCAGCAAAATGCTTTTCCCGGATTCCATGGCGGTTTCCAGTGCCTTGATGGATTTCTGCCGCCCGACAAACAGGGGGATCACCATGTGGGGGAAAACCACCACATCGCGCAAAGGCAGGAGCGGCAATTGCACCACGTCCAAGTCTGATTCGAAATGAGAGGCCATGAGGGATCCCTTGAAAATGTAATACAACCTAAAGTGGGGTCTGTTTCCGTTATTTCAATGGAAACGGGACCTCGACCTCAAACTCCTGCCACTTTGTGCTGGTCGGCATAGATCAGCAGCGGTGGCGCCTCTGCCGTGATACACCCTTCATCCACCACCACTTTGCTGACATTTTGCAGGGAAGGCAGGGAAAACATGGTATCCAGCAGCACGTGCTCGATAATGGAGCGCAGGCCCCGTGCGCCAGTCTTGCGCCCCAATGCCTTGCGGGCAATGGCGCGCAAGGCATTGGGGCGGAATTCGAGTTCGACGTTTTCCATGGAAAAGAGTTTCTGGTACTGACGGGTCAGGGCATTGCGCGGCTCCGTCAGGATGCGCACCAATGCGTCCTCATGCAGTTCTTCCAGCGTCGCCACCACGGGAAGGCGTCCGACAAACTCGGGAATCAGCCCAAACTTGATGAGATCCTCCGGTTCGACGCCCGCCAGCAACTGGTTGGCGTCACGCCCATCCTTGCTCACCACCTGGGCGCCAAAACCGATCCCGCTCCGGTCCGAACGATCGCGGATCACCTTGTCCAGGCCGCCAAACGCGCCACCACAGATGAACAGAATGTTGGTGGTATCCACCTGGACAAATTCCTGGTTGGGATGCTTGCGCCCGCCTTGAGGGGGCACGGACGCCACGGTGCCCTCGATCAGCTTGAGCAGCGCCTGCTGCACGCCCTCGCCCGAAACGTCGCGCGTGATGGACGGGTTGTCCGATTTGCGGGAAATCTTATCGATTTCATCGATGTAGACAATCCCCCGTTGTGCCTTTTCCACATCGTAATCGCATTTCTGCAACAGCTTCTGGATGATGTTTTCCACGTCCTCGCCCACGTACCCTGCTTCCGTCAGCGTGGTGGCATCCGCGATCACAAAAGGCACGTTCAGCAACCGGGCCAGTGTCTGGGCCAGCAGCGTCTTGCCGGAGCCCGTCGGGCCAATCAGCAGAATATTGCTCTTGGCAAGCTCCACATCGCGGTCTTTGCTCTGGTTGCGCAACCGCTTGTAATGGTTGTACACCGCCACGGCCAGAATTTTTTTGGCCTGGGTCTGGTCGATGACATATTGGTCGAGAATCTCGGCAATTTCCTGGGGGGAAGGCAGCTCGGATTTGACATTCTTGACTTCAGCACCTTGAATTTCTTCACGAATGATGTCATTGCACAATTCAATGCATTCATCGCAAATGAATACGGAAGGCCCTGCAATCAGCTTGCGCACTTCGTGCTGGCTTTTGCCGCAGAAGGAGCAATACAGCAGTTTGTCGCTTCCGGTCTTTTCTGTCATGGACATGATTCCTTCTTGCTATCCCCCGGCACCCTTATCACGTTGGCGTGCCTGGTTTCCAGTGTAATCCTTTCCGGCTTCAATATCACGAAGCCACTTCAGAGCGCGTGCTCAGCACCCGATCGATCAGTCCGTAGGATTGCGCCTCGTTGGCGCTCATGAAATTGTCGCGATCCGTATCCTTCTCAATCACCTCGATCGGCTGGCCCGTATGATGGCTCATCATCTCGTTCAGCCGACGACGCAGGTAAAGTATCTCCTTGGCCTGGATTTCGATGTCGGCAGCCTGCCCCTGGGCGCCGCCGGAAGGCTGGTGAATCATGACACGGGCGTTGGGCAGCGAATATCGCTTGCCTTTGGTGCCGGCCGCCAGGAGAAATGCCCCCATGCTGGCCGCAATACCGATGCACGTGGTGCTCACGTCCGCCTTGATGAACTGCATGGTGTCATAAATCGCGAGTCCGGCCGACACGGAGCCTCCGGGCGAATTGATGTACAGGCTGATGTCCTTGTCAGGATTTTCCGATTCAAGAAACAACAGCTGGGCGACCACAAGATTGGCGGTCTCTTCCATGACGGGCCCCACCAGAAATACCACCCGCTCTTTCAGAAGGCGGGAAAAGATGTCATAAGCCCTTTCCCCGCGGCCACTTTGCTCTACCACCATGGGAATCAGCCCCAGGCCCTGTGGATCCATTTTCCGTTCGCTCATCAGCATTCCTTATGCTCAGTGTTGACCTGCCAGCTGCTCAAACGGGGTCGCCACCTCTTCGGTTTTGGCCCGCGCGCACACCCATTCCACCACATTATCCTCCAGAACCAGCGATTCCACTTCCCGCATGCGCTCCGGCTGACGGTAATACCAGCGCACGACTTCTTCCGGATGTTCGTAGGCACTGGACATATCTTCAATAACGGCTTTAATTTGCTCAGGTTTAGCCGTGATCTGCTCGCGAGCCACGAGCTCTGACAGAATCAGGCCCAATGCCACGCGCCGTTTGGCTCTTTCCTCAAACAAGGCATCCGGCAATGCCACGTCGGGCTGCTTTTGCCCACGCGCTTCAAACTCGTTCAGCATGGACTGGCGCAAACGTCCGATATCCTGGGCAACCAACGATTGGGGCAGAGGAAGTTGCGTGGCATCGAGCAGGGCCTGCATGACGCGATCCTTCACCAGCCCCTTGACCCGATTGCGCATTTCCCGCTCCAGGTTGCGCTTGAGCTCTGCCCTGAGGCCTTCGAGGCTGCCATCCTTCACTCCGACAACCTGGGCAAAATCCTGGTCCACGGGGGGCAGAACCTGTTCTGCCACCTCGTGCAGGGTGATCTCAAAGCGCACGGTTTTACCCGCCAGCGTGCTGGCATGGTAGTCCGCAGGAAACGTCAGATCAAAAGAACGTTGTTCCCCCGCAGACATCCCGGCCACCTGAGACTCGAAATCCGGCAGGAACTGTCCCTGGCCCAGCGTCAGGCGATGCCCCTTGGCATGGCCGCCGGCAAAGGGCTGTCCTTCAAGAAACCCTTCGAAATCCAGCACCACCTGGTCACCATCGCGCGCCGGCCGTTGCACCGGCTCAAAACGGGCACGCTGACGACGCAGCACTTCAAGGGTGCGATCCACATCGGCATCGGTCACTTCCGCCACAGGACGCTGTATCGTCGCCCCTGAAATGTCGCCCACCACCACGTCGGGATAGACTTCAAATGTCGCAGTAAACTCGAACAAGCCTTCGGCGGGATCCGGTTTTGGCTCGAAACGCGGGAAACCGGCCACGCGCAAGCTCTTTTCCTTGACGGTGACACTGAACTGTTCTTGCGCCAGTTCACCCAGTGCGTCCTGATGCGCCTGGCCCCCGTACTGTTGGGTCACCAGCTTCATGGGGACCTTGCCTGGGCGAAACCCCTGCATACGCGCTGTTTTGGCGATTTGTTTGAGCCGTGTATTCACTGCAGCAGTCACCGATGAAAGTGGTACCGCCAATTGCAGGGAACGTTCGAGTGAATTCGATTGCACAGTTTCCATTACCCAACCTTGTTGTCAGCAAAACGAGTGGTTAAACCGGGTATTATACAAAATCAGGGTTATTTCGGGTATGCTCCCCGACATAATCCCAAGCGATGGCCGGCATGACGAGCACGTTGAACGACACGATCCTGGAGACGCGGCAGCTCAGCAAAAACTTCAAGGGATTCGTTGCCGTCTCCCAGGTCGACCTGAACATCCGTCGTGGCACCATTCATGCGCTCATTGGCCCCAACGGTGCGGGAAAAACCACCTGTTTCAACCTGCTCACCAAGTTTCTTGAGCCCTCTTCCGGAAAAATCCTGTACAACGGCATCGACATCACCGCCGAAGCCCCCGCACAGGTGGCACGACGGGGCATTGTCCGTTCCTTCCAGATTTCTGCCGTGTTTCCCCACCTGAGCGTTCTGGACAATGTTCGCATTGCACTGCAACGCCCGATGGGCAACAGCGCCCATTTCTGGAAATCCGACCGCATCCTGGACACGTTGACCCCGCGTGCCATGGCCCTGCTGACCGATGTGGGACTGGAAACGCAAGCCCGTCGGCTGGCGGTGGAACTCCCCTACGGGCAAAAGCGGGCACTGGAAATCGCCACGACCCTGGCGCTCGATCCAGAACTCCTGTTGCTGGATGAACCTACCCAGGGCATGGGTCACGAAGATGTCGATCATGTCATGGCACTCATCCAGCGGGTGTCCGCACAGCGTACCACGCTGATGGTGGAACATAACATGAAAGTGGTGGCGGGCATTTCAGACCGCATCACCGTGCTGGCCCGGGGCAGCGTGCTGGCGGAAGGCAGTTATGCAGAAATTGCGTCACATCCCGATGTCGTTGCCGCCTACATGGGCAGCAAGGCAAATCTGGCGAGGGCAGGCATTGCATGAGCGATGAGGAATATCTCCGCGTCAGCGGCCTGCATGCCTTTTATGGGGAATCCCACATCCTGCACGGCATGGATTTTTCAGTGGAGCGGGGAGAATGCGTCTCTCTGCTTGGTCGCAATGGCGCCGGCCGCACCACGACCTTACGCGCAATCATGGGGCTGACGGGGCGGCGCACCGGTTCAATCATGGTCAATGGCAGCGAAACCATCCGCATGCCGCCCCATCACATTGCCCGGCTCGGCATCGGTTATTGCCCCGAGGAACGGGGCATCTATGCCTCCCTCACCTGCGAGGAGAATCTCCTGATGCCTCCTGCCGTGGCCAGCGGTGGCATGACCCTGGAGGAAATCTACCATCTGTTTCCCAATCTCAGGGAACGCCGTCGCAGCCAGGGCACGCGCATGTCGGGCGGCGAGCAACAGATGCTGGCATTGGCCAGGATCCTGCGCACGGGTGCGCGCCTGTTGCTGCTCGATGAGATTTCGGAAGGCCTGGCTCCGGTCATCGTGGAGCGCCTGGCGGAAGTCATCATCCTGCTCAAGTCCAGGGGGTATACCATTCTTCTCGTGGAACAGAATTTTCATTTTGCGGCGCCTCTGGCAGACCGCATGATCGTGGTGGAACACGGGCGGACAACGCTCGAAATTGCACAAAGCGAGCTGGCTGAAAAAGCGGCGACCTTGCAAGTGCTTCTGGGTGTCTGAATCTTTAAAACCTGCGGGTGGAGGAATATCAATGAATACCATCATGTCTGCATTCGATTCCTTGCGTCGTTGGGGAGGTCCCATGACGCTTACCTTGACCCTATGTCTTGCGCCAGGACTTTCCCGGGCCGAAATTTCGGATGGGGTGGTACGTATCGGTGTGCTCACGGATATGTCTGGCGCCTACTCCGATCTGGCCGGACCCGGTGCGGTGATTGCAGCGCAAATGGCCGTGGAAGATTTCGTGGCACACCAAAAGCCTGCGTTCAAAGTTGAGATCGTGTCGGCCGATCACCAGAACAAAGGGGACATTGCTTCCAACAAGGCGCGGGAATGGTTTGATCGCGGTCAGGTGGATGTCGTGACCGAGCTGGTCTCCAGCACCACTGCCCTGGCCGTGATGAAAGTCGCCAAGGAAAAGGACCGGATCGCCCTCATCACAGGCGCCGGCTCTTCCCGCATTACCAACGAGGATTGCAACGATGTCAGCGTCCACTGGGCCTATGACACCTATGCCACCGGCAACGGCACCGGCAGGGCCGTAGTGCAGCAAGGGGGGAAAACCTGGTACTTCCTGACGGCCGACTATGCCTTCGGCCATTCACTCGAAAAAGACACCACCGCTGTCATCGAAGCCAATGGGGGCAAGGTACTGGGCTCGGTCCGTCATCCTTTCCCCAGCACCGACCTGTCTTCCTATCTCCTCAAAGCCCAGGCGTCCGGCGCGCAGGTCATTGGCCTGGCGAATGCCGGCTCGGACACCATCAATGCCGTCAAACAGGCATCTGAATTCGGCATCACGCCCAAGCAGACCCTGGCAGGCCTTCTGATGTTCATCACCGACATCAACAGCCTGGGGCTCAAAGCGACGCAAGGCATGTATCTCACGGAAGCTTTCTATTGGGACATGAACCCGGAAACCCGCGCCTGGTCCAAACGATTCTTCGAGCGCCACAAAAAAATGCCCACCATGGTCCAGGCCGGCCTCTATTCCGCGATCACCCATTACCTGGAAGCCGTGAAGGCGGTGAACTCCGACAACACCCAGAAAGTCATGGCGCAGATGAAAAAAACACCCGTCAATGACTTTTTTGCGCACAACGGCAAAATCCGGGATGATGGGCTCATGCTGCACGACATGTATCTCATGCAGGTGAAAAAGCCTTCGGAATCCCACTATCCGTGGGACTATTACATGGTACGCACCACCATCCCGGCGGCTGAAGCCTTCCAGCCGCTCAGCCTGTCGCGTTGCCCCCTGATCAAGAAATGACCGAAGTGTTCGGCGTCC